>JAGOWF010000237.1 GCA_018060305.1 Pyrinomonadaceae bacterium | reverse complement strand
CGCGTTCACACAGTTGCGGCAATCGAGGCAGCGTGGCTTGAGTGCCGACAGCACGACGCCGTCCTCGGTCTGCTTGATCGCATCCGCCGGACACACCTGTGCACATGTAGGCTCGTTGCAGTGCATGCAGATCGTCGGCATCGTCGCCGTTGTTTCGGTCCGATCGAGATAATCGACAAAGATCATCGAATAGCCCTTATGCGTCCCGCATTCTCGGCAGGCGGCCACGCACGACCGGCAGCCGATGCACCTTTGCGGATCGATGAACATTGTCTCCTGCATCATTTTGCTCTTTGCACCTCGCTCGCGCTTCGGCCCTTGCGGCTTTTGCCGAGGATCGGCAGTTCGCGCGAATGTATCTTTTCGATCCTCGCCGCACACGCCTTGAATTCAGGTATCTTCGAGATCGGATCGAGCTTTGGATTTGTCAGATTGTTGGCCGCAAGCTCCTCGCCCCAGTGATACGGGATAAAGATAGTGTCCTCGCGGATGGTTTTGACGACGGCCGCCGGAAACACGCCTTCGCCGCGCCGTGAGACGACCTTCACCCGCTCGCCGTCGTTTACGCCGAGTTTTGCCGCCATCTCGGGATGGATCTCAACATAAGGCTCCGGACATTGCTGCACCAGGAATCCGATCCGTCTGGTCTGATTGCCCGACAGGTATTGATATACGACGCGCCCCGTCGTTAAGGCGAGCGGAAATTCGTCGTCCGGCACCTCGTCCGGCCCCTTGTACTCGATCGGATGAAATTTTGCCTTGCCGTCCGGATGGTAAAACCGCTTGTCCTCAAACATCCTCGGCGTGCCCGCATGCTCCTCGGTCGGACACGGCCAGAAGACGCCGTTTTGTCGGTCGATCTTTTCGTAAGTGATGCCGTAGTAGTCGGCTTTGGCTCCCTTTGACGCAACCCTGAGTTCATCAAAGATCTCACGCGGACTATTGAACTGAAAGTATTTCCCTCGCCCCATCCGATGCGCGATCTCTTTAGCGATCCACCAATCGGTCTTCGCCTCACCGGGCGGTTCGACGGCCTTATTGATCTTGACAACGCGGGCCTCGGCACTGGCGGTCACGCCCTCATCCTCGGCCCATGTCGTCCCGGGCAGGACAATGTCGGCGTATCTCGACGCCTCGGACATAAAGAAATCGACGTTTACGTTAAACTCCAGTGATTCCAATGATTCTCGAATGCGAGTGATATCAGGCAGCGAAACCATCCCGTTGTTGCAGAGCGACAGGAAGCCCTTGATCTCGCCCTCGCGCATCTTGTCAAACATCTCGACGACCGACACGCCGGCCTGCGGTAATTCTTCCTCGGGCAATCCCCATATCTCACAGACCTGCTTGCGGTGTTCCGGATCCGAGATCGAACGCTGGCCCGGCAGTTGGTCTGCCTTTTGGCCGTGTTCGCGGCCGCCTTGCCCGTTGCCTTGCCCTGTGATCGTCCCATAGCCTCGCCCCGGCTCGCCGATCTTACCGGTGGCGAGGACGATGTTGATGTAACTCAACACGTTATCCACGCCGTTTGAGTGATGCTCGATGCCGCGGGCGTGCATTATTATGCCGGTCTTTGCACGGCCGTAGAGCAGGCCTGCCTTTTCGATCTTCTCTGCGGGCACGCCCGAGATCTTTGCGGCCATATCGGGCGTGAATTTTTCGATCACGGCACGTGTCGCGTCCCAATCATTCGTGTGGTTGGCGATAAATTCTTCGTCGATCAGCCCCTCGCGAACGATCACGTTGAGCATTCCGTTTGCGACGGCCACATCAGTTCCCGGCTTGAGCTGCAGGTGCAGGTCGCCCTGCCGCGCTGTCGCCGTCTCACGCGGGTCGATCACGATCCAGGTGCCGCCGTTATCGCGCTGCTGCCAGAGGAATTTGTTGAGCACCGGAAAGGTCTCAGCCGTATTCGACCCTGCGATCATCAAAACCTCAGCGAGCGGAATGTCAACCCACGGATTGGCAGGCCGATCAACACCAAACGCCTTATTGTTCCCCGCCGCCGCGCTCACCATGCAGAGACGGCCATTGTAATCGATGTATCGCGTGCCCAGCCCGGCGCGGGCAAATTTGCCCATCACATACGTTTTTTCCGTCGTCAGTGACGATCCAGAATAGACGCCGATCGAATCCTTGCCATATTTGGCCTGCAGCTCCTGGAATTTTGAGACAATCATTCCCAGTGCCTCGTCCCATGAAGCACGCTCGAAGATTCCGTTCCGCTTGATCAGCGGATAGAGCAGCCGGTCGGGATGATGCGTTTGCAGATATGCCGTTACGCCCTTTGGACACAAGCGGCCCTCGTTTACCGGAAAGTCGTATCGCGGCTCAAAGCCGACGACCTTATCCTTCTCGACCAGCAGATTCATTCCGCACTGGACGCCGCAATAAGGACAGTGCGTAGGCACCATCTTGTCGATCACGCGGTCAGATTGCCAACCGCCGTCGGGCTCATCGTGAAGGTGCGGCCCAAAGCGTTCGATGATGTTATCGAGATTCTCGACCTTGCTCATATCTCTATACGCGAACCCGAAAAGACCTTGTCGCTCTTATCCGCGATACCGGCATACGCAAGAGCGCGCATTACCCGTTTACATCGCGGGCAATAGTCCTGAAGCGTCCCGCCATCTGGCATACGATAGTCGTAGCCGAGCCGCTCGACGACGATCTTTAGGTCGTCTATCCACATCTGCCCGGCAAATACGGAATGACACCGCGGGCAGACGGCCTGCGACATCTCCTGCGAGTGTTTCTGGTAAAGCTCGACGCCGATCGACGCCGGACGCTGGACAATGTGAAACAGCTTGCCAAAGGGCAGGAAAAACAGCGTCATTATCACCAACGCCTGATGCGACAGCGATATGAACGAGTACATATAGCCCTCGAACCACAAGCTCGACGCAGTCAGCATCAGCCCCGACACAGAGATCGCGAGCAGCAGCATATGCGGCACAAAATCGAGCAGGAACTGCTGCACGGCGATAGCCCCTCGGTCTCGTAATCGCCTGCGGATCGCGATAGCACATCCGGCGATCACCATCACCGCCGAAATGTCGAGCCCATGGAACATGATCCACGCCGATATGCTGCGGCCCTCAAGGGCAGGCCCGGTTGGAAACCCGAAGAGGTACGGCTGATAGCCAATATCGCCAACGAGCTTAAAATGGACCCATCCAAAAACCAGCGGAAACGTGATCAACGCCGCCAGTATGCAGCCCCACATTATCAGCCCGTGCATCAGCCAGCGGCCCTTGCTTCGTTTGAATATGAATCTCTGCTCGATAAGGCTGGACGCAATAGTTTTAGCCGCCGTCGTCGCCTGTTTTGCAAACTTTCTCTTCTGAAAGAAAAGCTGCAGTCCGCGCTTAAAATACACCCTCGTCGCCGGCCGCTGCAGCCAAACCGCATATCGAAAAACGATCGCCCCAAACGCAGCGATGCTCGCGATCGTGTAACCGAAGAGCGCAGAATCAAAGTTTTCCAGATTTCTCGAACCGACTATGACCAGGATGGTCAACAATACCGAGGCCGCCAGTCCGAGCAGCGTCGGATGACGAAAATTAACCTTCGAAGGAGCTGAAGCGGACAGTTCGTTCCCCATTCTCACTATCCAATAACGACCAATGCGGCCGGTAATCTCAGTTTACATCAACCCGCCCCGAAACAAAACCTCGCTCTTTAACTACTCACTAACACCCATTAACTACTAACTGAATAATAAGAGATCGTTATCTTCAGTTATAAGTTAGAAGTGATCAGTTAGTAGTTAGGGCCGCTGCTTTTCCAACCTCTCCTTTGCCCTCTCGATAAAGGTTCGGATCATCGCGGTGATGCTTGCAGTCATCTCACGCGAGATGAGCGATTCGCCGGCGAGCCATGCCAGCGAGTGCAGTTCGGATGCTTTTTTGCGGCGAAGTTCGACCTGTTGAGAGAAGTGGACCTTCGTCGCGCCGTTCGTTTCGAGAAAATCGGCCGAATAGCGCAACAAGTTCTCGGACTCGTCGGGCTTCGGCGACCATTCGACGCGTTGGGGCGTGTCCTCAGTCAGTTCGAGCGAGAAATCCTGAACAATTTTCCCGACAAGCGGAATTTCCGCCTCGACACGCCATTGTGCGATGCCATTCGCGTCACGGTGTGCCCGCTCGACGCCGGGCATCATCTCGGCAAAATTCGACACATCAAGAAAAAAGTCTCTCACCTTTTCGGCGTCGGCTCGTATCTCGATATCGTCGCTGAACGCCGCCTTGACTGTAAACATCAAAATACCCCGTTGAATAATATAGAGTTGAAGAACAGTCGTGTATTCGACCGAAATATACCGCGAAAGAACGGCTCTTCGGCAAAGAGAATGACGTGGCCGCTGCCTTGGGATTCGTCGATGACGTATGAGGTGCCGGCGAGCAGGCGTTCGGTATTGCCGGGCCAGACAAGACCCGACAGCGTCAGCGGGCGGGCGGGTTTCGCATCAAAAACGACGGCGTTCGCCCCTTCCTTTGAATACCGAAAAAAGTAACCACTCGCGAGCAGCAC
>JAGOWF010000032.1 GCA_018060305.1 Pyrinomonadaceae bacterium | reverse complement strand
AGATACGTCTGCCCCGGCACATATGACGAGGGAGCGGTGATCGAGAACTGTCCTGTTGTGCTCGGGCCCGAGTGACAGGCTGCGCAAGTAGTTTCGTCGGGAGCACCCGTAAACCCAGCAGGCGGGCCCGTAGAGTAGCCACGGGCACGCTCGATCATTCGGGCATCATTGCTAACGATGGCAAAGACAGCGAAAGCAGCACAAAACGCAACACAAAATAGCTTAATTCGACGCATCAGGCAGATAAACCTCCGGCATATGATAACGCAAGGATTTTATCACGATTTGCAGCAGGGCCGAAAAATGCCCGTCCGGCCGTATGCTGTGTCCCCTCGTAGATCGAAACAAGACAATTCCCTGTCGCAGCGAAGCAAAAAAGGAGTATAATCACGCTGTTAAAATGTCCGAAATGCACGACGTCACGCTCCTTCTGCAGGAATTGGGAGACGGTTCCGGCGACGCCCCTGAGAAGCTGCTGCCGCTCGTCTATGATGAGTTGCGCCGCCTTGCCCAAGGTTATCTGAACAATGAGCGAGCCGGGCATACGCTGCAGGCTACGGCCCTCGTCCACGAAGCCTACATCCGTCTCGTGGACTGGAAGAACGTATCGTGGCAAAATCGGGCCCATTTCTTCGCCGTAGCAGCCCGCCTGATGCGGAAGATACTCGTGGACCACGCTCGAGCTCGAAAAGCGGAGAAACGCGGCGGGACGTTGCAGCGGTTGGCGTTAGACGAGGCCGTGAGCTATCCGACCGGCCGCGATCTTGACCTGGTCGACCTCGACGACGCCCTCAGATCCCTCGAAGAGTTAGACCGCCTGCAAGGAAATATTGTCGAGCTTCGCTTTTTTGGAGGCCTGACGATCGACGAAACCGCTCATGCCCTCAGCATCTCCCCCGCCACGGTAAAGCGCGAATGGACGGTCGCAAAGGCTTGGCTCTACCGTGAGATATCACGAAGTAATGGCTGACGGTGACTGGGAAAAAGCTAAAGAGATCTTCCTGGCTGCGCTCGACGAGCCAGAGGCGGTAAGGGCACAATTTGTTTCCGACCGGTGCGGATCGAATGAGGTTTTGATCGACGAAGTTCGCTCACTGCTGGCGTCACACGACAGCGCAGGTGATTTTATTGAGCTGTCGGCATTCTCAGTATCGTCCATGGTGGGCGATTCATCATCGATCATCGGAAGGGAGTTCGGCCCTTATAAGGTCCTCGACGAGATCGGCCATGGCGGAATGGGAGCGGTCTTTCTTGCCGAACGGTTCGATGGTGAATTCCGGCATCAGGTCGCGATCAAGATCGTTCGCCCGGGCCTCGATACAGCAAACGTTCGACTGCGGTTCGTCCATGAACGGCAGATCCTTGCTGACCTTCAGCATCCGTATATCGCCCGCCTGCTCGATGGAGGAACAACATCCGACGGACTTCCCTTCCTCGTCATGGAATATGTCGATGGTATTCCGATCACGGAATTCGTAAAGCACCTATCGCTTCGAGAACGCCTGATCCTATTCCAAAAAGTCTGCGAAGCGGTCGCCTTCGCGCATCGCAGACTCATCGTGCACCGCGACCTAAAGCCCTCGAACATCTTCGTTACCGCCGACGGACGGCCCAAACTGCTTGATTTTGGGATCGCCAAGATCCTCGAAAACGATGGAACACAGTCGCAGACACTGACCAGCCTGGGAGCATTCACGCCTGACTATGCCAGCCCGGAACAGATTCGAGGCGGGCCGATAACTACTGCCTCCGACATCTACAGCCTCGGCGTGGTTCTGTACGAGATGCTGGCTGGAGCATCGCCGTACAAGTTTGAAACTCGCAGTCCCGAGGAGATGATCAGAGTCATCTGTGAGAGTTCGCCATCCACACCGCAAAAGCACCTGTTAGGCGACAACACAAACAACAGCCGTGTCAGGGCAGGTGATCTCGAGGGCGACGTCGAGAACATCGTCCTCCTGGCTCTGCGCAAAGAGCCTGAACGGCGTTACGCATCTGTCGAGCAATTCTCTGATGACATACGCCGACATCTTGAAGGTCTGCCCGTGATAGCCCGCGAGGATACGGTCGCATATCGGACGGCAAAGTTCATCAGCCGTCACCGTATCGGGGCTGCGATGGCAGCATTACTCGTCCTGATCCTGATCGGCGGCATCGTCACGACAGCTTGGCAGGCACGGGCTGCACGACAGCAGCGCGATACCGCCGAGGCTGAACGGGCAAAGGCCGAGAAAATAAACCAATTCCTACATGAGATGCTTTCGTACTCAAACCAGAGCTGGAACTCAGTGGCCGGCGGCCAGGGCCGCGATGTAACCATTAATCAAATGCTCGATAACATCGCCCCAAGGCTCGATACTGAGCTTGCAGATCAACCCGATGTGAGGGCAAAGATCTATCGGACGATCGCAAATGCCTACAACTCGCAGGGCCGTTATCCGCTGGGCGAGAAATACTTGCGATCCGCTCTGGCGATCCAGACAGAACTCTATGGCGAGACGCACCGCGAGACGCTTATCACGACGGATGAGCTTGGTGAGTCACTTTTCCAGCTTGGAAAGCTGGATGAAGCAAAGCTGCTCTACGAAAGACTTATCTCAGTGCTGCGCGAAGGTCAGACGCAAGGACAGTTCGGCGGGGAGATGTATTTGCTCGCCGCCGCGCTCCATGGTTTGGGTTCTACACTCGTCATGAGGGGCGAGGCAGATGAGGCGATCCGCATTCTTCGGGAGGCCTCAGCCACGATCGCCGGACTCGACCTCGCGGAGAGCGAACGCGGGCTGGCCGCCGAGATAAAACTAAATCTCGGAGCTGCGATCCTCACCAAGGACGATCTCGGCGAGAGTGAACTGTTGCTTCGTGAGTCTCTCACTGCCTTTCGTTCTCTTCCCGGTGATCCGCGATGGGAAACAGGAGTTGCCCTCACCAAGCTCGGCGAATGCCTCGTCCGCCAAAAGAACTACGCCGAGGCCGTCGGGCTGCTCCGCGAGGGTGAGGTCGTTTACAGGAATACGATCGGCGAAGCCAATAATTACCTGACGCGCAATCTTAACTATCAGGCCCAGGCCGCGTTGGAACAGGCGTCGTATGCGGATGCCGAGAGGTTGAGCCGCACAGCTCTAGCGATCAATGATCGTTCCGGCTTACCCGCAGACGCCGTCCGTGCCCGGACGCTATTGACGCTCGGACTTGCCCTCTGTAAAAACAAGCGAACCGCCGCCGGCCATTCTTTCCTGGTCCAGAGCATGGAGTTGTATAAGAAGGCGAACAGCGCCGGTCCCGATGTCGAAATAGCGATGCGATCGTGTGAAAACTAAAAGGGACGGGCGACAAACGCCCGTCCCTTTCATTAATTCCCTGTCGTTCTAGTCGATCGGCGGCAGTGTCGCCCCCGGCGGGACGATCCACAGAACGAAGGTGGTCTTGAGCCGCGTGCTGCCCTTGACGATCTGGATGCGTCTCGGATCAAAACCGCGATTCTTCACCAGATAATCCAGCGCCCTTCGCGAGAGCCGGTCATAAGTGTTGACCGTTGTGCTGCGGCGATCGGTGCCCGGATAGATGATGATATAAAGCTGCGAATCCGGCGTGTTCTGTGCCTGGATCACACAATTGTCGAGACGTGCCTTATCCTCATCAGCGGACTTGGACTCAAACTCGTCACAGCGGTATGGCTTCGGCGGCTCGGGCTCGCGCTGGGGAATTACGTCCGTCGGAACCGAGATGACCTGTCGGCATGCATTGTCATATACGTCGTCGTTGACATCGAGCTCGGCGTTGATCGTCCTTCCGCCGAGGCCCGACGAATCAACGGTGATAGATGTCGACCCAAGGCCACTCGTGATGCGGCCATTTGAAACACGCCATGCATAGCGGATCGGTATTGGGGCAGTTCCCGAATTGATCGCCGCAAAAGTCACGAGGTCGCCCTCGTTAATGCGGTCGGGCCCCTCAAGATGAAACCGGTACGGGCATGGTTTCGTTATCGTCTCACGAACCATCTTGAGACAGACACAATGCTTGCGGTCGCGAAGGATCTCAAGTTCGTCCCGCCAGACCTTGCCATCGTCGCCCGTAACTTCGACCGTATGAATGCCCGGGCTGAGATAGAACTCGGCACCGTGGCCGACACCACTCATGCCGACATATTGGCCGTCAACCTTGACCGGATACGACTTGTCGGATGTTTTCACGCTCAGCGTCCCTGTATTCTTGGGCCGCTTTGAATCCTTATCGCCGCCGCTCGCAAAGGCCGTCGTTAGGCCCAGCGTGAGCGCCAGCCCGACCACAAAAAGAAAGTTATATCTCTTGAATCGCATTTTTCTTGTCCTCTAGACGATGGGTCGCGCCGCTCATCGGCGGCGCGTCACACATCATATCTCTATTCCGTGTCTTTTTCACCCTTCTTCTCGCCCTTCTTGCCAAATTTGCGACGAGCTGCCAAGCCGATGGATGCCAAGCCCGTGCCAAAGAGCAGAATGGTCATTGGCTCCGGAACCGGCTCGGGCGGTGTGGGGCTGGCCTGAGGTGTCGGCGTGACTTTCGGCGTCGGGGTCACTCCCGGTGTGGGTGTGACACCCGGCGTCGGCGTGACTTTCGGAGTCGGCGTCACTCCCGGCGTCGGCGTCTGGAACGGCACCGTAGCGGTCGGCGTCGGCGTATCCTTCTTACGTTTGATCAGGATAAACGCGATCGGTATTGCGGCCAGACCAAGCAGCGCCCATTTTGGGAATCCACGCTTTTTGACGACTTCCTCTTCGCAATCGCAAACTTCGTCCTGGACGATGTCTGTTCTGGTTTCGGTAATAACGCGGCCATCTTGCTGCTTCTTCTTGTCGTCGTCGTCATCATCACCCGTAAGGTACGAGTACTGATCTTCGACGGTGAGCCGCGTAAACATCGTCGTCTCGGCCTTGCCCGGACGGGCGTTAACGAGTTGTATGACATCGCCAAACTGCACCGGCCCGGCCGTGACCTTTGAAAAGCCCGCTAAGATCGAAATGACGCAAGCTGCTGAGAGTAACCCTCTTACATTTATGTTTCTCATGTCTGTAAACCTGACTAAACAGAATTCACGGCGAAAACCTTGTCGGTTTCCACAGTTCGGTTGGCACTCACTGTCGATTGAATTTTTGGGGCAGTGCGAAAAATATAACAAAAAACTAGTTCTAATGCACCTGTTTTTCGCAAATTTCCGCCTTTTCCGGCCAAAAATACACAAATTCCACTAATTCAGAGGGAAAATATGCCTAATCCAGACAAACTTCCACACTTTTCTCAAAGAATTTCCGGCTTTTTTTTCAAGTGATAAAGAAAAACCGGCTACCACAAGATAGTGGTAACCGGTGTGCTTTTCCTGAATTTATGCCCTTAAACCCTGCGACCTCTGCGGTTCTCTCTGTGCTCTCTGTGTGGAAAGTCGGTTCCACGCGGAGGCCGCAGAGAGTAAGATGCAGAGAACGCCGTTATTCTTCCCCGTTGGCTTTTGCCTTTTCTTCAGCAAGAATGGCCTTACGCGAGAGCTTGACCTTATTGCCCTCCTTGCCGATGCACTTGACGAGGATCTGCTGGCCCTCTTTCAGTTCGTCGCGAACGTCCTTCACGCGGCGGTCAGAGATCTCAGAAATGTGCAGCAGGCCGTCGAGGCCGGGAATTATCTCAACGAACGCTCCAAAATCGACGATCCGTGAGACTGTGCCGAGATAGGTTTCGCCAACCTCCGCCTCGGCCGTAAGCGCCTTGATGCGAGCGATCGCAGCTTGAGCCGCTTCACCGTCGTGAGTGGCGATCATAACGGTCCCGTCGTCCTCGATATCGATCTTGGCTCCGGTTTCCTCGGTGATCGAGCGGATAACGCTGCCGCCCTTGCCGATAACGTCGCGGATCTTGTCAGGATGTATCTTGATCGTGATGATGCGCGGTGCGTATTGCGAAAGCTCCTCACGCGGCTCAGCAATGGACTTCGCCATCACGTCGAGGATGTGAAGACGGCCCTTCTTGGCCTGTTCGAGGGCTTCCTGAAGGATCATCGCGTTAATTCCGCTGATCTTGATGTCCATCTGGAGCGCTGTGATGCCGTCGGCGGTCCCTGTGACCTTAAAGTCCATATCGCCATAATGGTCCTCAGCACCGGCGATGTCCGAGAGGATCGCGTAACGATTGCCCTCCATCACAAGTCCCATCGCTACACCCGCAACCGGCTTCTTGATCGGCACGCCCGCGTCCATCAGGCTCAGGATGCCGCCGCAGACCGTTGCCATCGACGACGAGCCGTTCGATTCGGTGATGTCTGAAACGATACGGAGCGTGTATGGGAAATCAGCCTCATCCGGCAGCACCGCTGCGATCGCTCGGCGTGCGAGATTGCCGTGGCCGGTCTCGCGACGCGAGGTGGAACCAAATCGTCCCGTCTCGCCGACCGAATACGGCGGAAAGTTGTAATGCAGCATGAATTTGCGATCGACCGTGCCTTTCTCGAGGTCGTCCATGAACTGTCCGTCCACTTTCGTCCCCAGCGTTGCCGTGACCATCGCCTGCGTCTCACCGCGAGTGAAGAGCGCCGAACCGTGCACCCGAGGCAGCCAGCCGACCTCGCACGAGATCGGACGTATCTCTGAGAATTTGCGGCCGTCGGGACGGCGCTTGTTGCCAAGCATATCTTCGCGAAAGATCTTCTCTTTCAGATGCCCAAAGGCCTTTCCGGCCATTGCACGTGTTTCGGGCTGGTCCTCGGGAAAGCTTTCGACAACCTCTTTCTTTAGCGCGTCAATGCCTGCGTAAACCTCGATCTTGTCGCGGCCCGTCGAATCGAGCGCTTTGCGCAGTTTATCGACAAACTTTTTCTCGACCTCGGCGAGCACCTTCTCATCGATCGGTGCCGGAGTGTACTCGCGTTTTGTGATGTTTAGGGCTTTGCCAAGCTCATTCTGCCACAGGCACAGGCGCTTGATCTCGCGATGTGCGAGCATCAGGGCCTCGACCATTATCTTTTCCTCGACCTCATTGGCCTCACACTCGACCATGCAAATGGCCTCTTCGGTGCCTGCGACGATCAGGTTGAGATCCGATTCGCGTCGCTCGTCGTAGGTCGGATTAATCAGATATTTTCCGTCTATCAACCCGATACGCACGCCCGCTATTGGGTTGTGAAACGGAATGTCCGAGAGGTAAAGAGCGCACGACGCACCTGTGATCGCGATAACATCGGGATCGTTGTCTGTGTCCGCTGAGATGACCGACGCTACGATCTGTGTTTCAAAGCGGTAACCGTCGGCGAAAAGAGGCCTAACGGGGCGATCGATCATCCGGCAGGTCAGGACCTCTTTTTCGTTCGGGCGTCCCTCGCGCCGAAAGTAGTTGCCGGGAATTCGCCCGGCCGAAAATGAGTTCTCACGGTATTCAACCGTCAGCGGGAAAAAATCCATGCCCTCACGCGCCGTGCGAGCCGACACGGCGGCGACCAGCACCATCGTATCTCCGTATCTAATTACGACCGAACCATCGGCCTGTTTTGCGACCTTGCCGGTCTCGACGATCAGGTCCTGGTTTCCGACCTTGATCGACTCATTCAAATATTTTTTTGCCATTTTGTTCCTTAAAAACAACGACGAAAGAGCTATGACGTGAAGCCCTTTCGTCGTTACAATCGTTAGATTCGACTAGATCCAAACTTGTCCCGGCTAGTTTTCGCTGTCACGTTCAGCAGCTCAGGGCAATTTCTTCGAAAGGATCTCTATATGGTTCGGCTCGAAGAAGCCGTAACTCTTATCGGCGGATGCCGAGTTTCTTGATCAGCTCGTGATACTGTTCGATATCACGATGCTTTAGATAATCAAGCAATTTTCTGCGTCGCGAGACCAACTGAAGCAAGCCTCGACGCGAATTGTTGTCTTTCTTATGGATCTTGAAATGCTCGGTCAGCTCGTTGATCCGCTGCGTGAGCAGTGCGATCTGAACTTGTGACGAACCCGTATCGCTGGCGTGGATCCGATTATCGGTAACTATCTTCTCTTTCGTTTCTTTCAATGTTGACATCTTTGTCTTGCCTTCGTGGCCTCTCCTTTTGGCTCGCAGTCCCTCCGCGTCCTAAGCGCGGAAACCGCGAAAATTTGTGAATAACTAACATCTATCAGTGAATAGTAATTCCCGTTTATTATCTTATACTTACCCAATTTGAGCAATGTCCTGACCATTAGTTATTCACTATCAGTTATTAGTTGACCTCGTACTTAAACTCTTCCATAAACTTGGTCGAGAAGTTCCCTTTCTGGAAATTCTCGTCAGCCATGATCGCCTTATGAAGCGGAAGAGTCGTCTTGATCCCTTCGATCACCATAACGTCCAACGCCCGTTGCATCCGGGCGATCGCCAATTCACGCGTCCGGGCGAGGACGATCAGTTTTGCGATCATCGAATCGTAATACGGCGGCACAACATAGCCCGGATAGACAGCCGTATCGACACGGACGCCAGGCCCTCCCGGAAAGTTGAACGCGGTGATGCGTCCGGGGCTTGGCGTAAATTTCACCGGATCCTCGGCATTGATGCGGCATTCTATCGAATGGCCGACGATCTGGACCTCATCCTGCGAATAGCCGATGTTTTCACCGGTCGCGATGCGGACCTGATTCCTCACGATATCCGCGAGGGTCACCATTTCGGTTACGGGATGCTCGACCTGGATCCGCGTATTCATCTCCATGAAATAGAAACTGTCATCCTCATCGAGCAGAAACTCGAATGTCCCTGCGCTCGAATAACCGATCTCCCGACATGCCTTAACAGCAACGGCACCCATCTGATCGCGAATTGCGGGCGAGATCGCGGGCGACGGGGCCTCTTCGAGAAGCTTCTGATGACGTCGTTGGATCGTGCACTCACGCTCGCCGAGATGGACGGTGTTGCCGTGCTCGTCGGCGAGCACTTGGATCTCAATATGGCGGGGCCGCTCGATATAACGCTCGATATAGACCGAGCCGTTTTTGAACGCCGCAAGGGCTTCCGCCTGAGCGGTCTCAAGCTGTCCGGCGAGCTCGCTTTCCTGCCGGACGATGCGCATTCCCCGGCCCCCGCCGCCCGCCGCAGCCTTTATTATCAATGGAAAGCCGATCTCAAGTGCGAGCTTCTTGGCCTCATCGGCCGATTCGATAGGATCAGGGCTGCCCGGAAGGATCGGAACGCCGGCCGCGGTCATTGTCCGCCGGGCCTCGACCTTATCGCCCATCATCGCGATCACATCGGCGCGCGGGCCGATAAACTTGATATTGCAATCGCCACAGATGGTTGCGAACGTCGCGGATTCGGCTAGAAAGCCGTAGCCCGGATGCACAGCATCGGCATTCGTGATCTCGGCTGCGGAGATGATCGCCGGAATGTTAAGGTAACTTTCCGCCGACGGCGGTGGCCCGATGCAGATCGCCTCGTCAGCATATCTGACGTGCAGCGCCTCGCGGTCAGCCTCGGAGTGGACGGCAACGGTCTTGATGCCCATCTCCTTGCACGTCCAGATGATCCGACAAGCGATCTCGCCCCGGTTGGCAACCAGAATTTTGCGTATCTCACGCATAAACGATTTGCCACAAAAAGGCACAAAAATCGCAAAAGAGATCGATCCCTTTTATTTGCGCTTTTTGTGCCTTTTTGCGGCGACTATTATTTCCTTACTCCAAACAATGGCTGGCCGAATTCGACCGGCTGGCCGTTCTCGACATAGACCTTGACGATCTCGCCCGAGACTTCGGCCTGTATCTCGTTCATCAGTTTCATCGCCTCAACGATGCAAACTGTCGTCTCCGGGCCGACGCTGCTGCCCTCGCTCACGTAAGGTTCCTTGTCAGGGCCCGAGGCTCTATAGAATGTGCCGACTATCGGCGAGACGATCTTATGCAATCCCGCATCCACGTCCGCACCGGGGACGGTCGCTCCCTCATCGGCCGGCGACGCTGCGTGGGCGACGACCGGTGCGGTCGATACAGCCGGAGTCTGAGACACAACGGCGCCGACCGATTTGCTCAACCTGACGCGGATATTCTCATTTTCAAACTCAAAATCCGTGAATCCGTGCTCATTCACCAAGGCGGCCAGAGCCTGCAGCTCATTCATGTCGAACGACGGGTCGCTCGCCTGTTTCTTATCGCCTTTTCTATCCACTTCGCTTGCTTTTGCCGACGCCGTGTCTGTCATGTCTGGCCTCCGTGAACCGGGTTTAGCCCTTTGCCGCCATTTCCTGCGGATTATCCACCAACTCTATCACAGCCATCTCGGCGTTATCGCCCTGACGGCGTCCCAGCCTAATAATACGAGTATAACCGCCATTCCGATCCTTGTACCTCGCGCCTAGTTCGTCAAACAGGCGTTGGACCGCCTTGACGCCCGCGGTGCGTTCGATCGGCTCCTTAGCCTCGCCCTTTTTGCCGCGAAACCGGCTCGCCGCCAGCTTGAATGTCGAGTTACCGGCATGGAAGAACTTCGCCGCCTGACGCCTGAGGTGGACTTCGCGGACGCCCGCCTCGTCACCTTCAAGGGCCTGTGCCTTTCTGGCAAGCGTGATCACTTTCTCAACGAACGGACGCAATTCCTTGGCCTTTTGGATCGTGGTCACGAGATGCTCGTTGTCCGCATTTATCAGTGACGTCGCCAGATTGCGAAGCATCGACATGCGGTGCTCGGTGGTCCTGCCCAGTTTACGATGTGCTTTTCTGTGTCTCATATACCAGTGGTCAGTGGTCAGTGGTCAATGGTCAGTGGTTTCTTTCTGACCACCGAGCACTGACCACCGGCCACTATTTTCTTAGTCAAGGTCGCGCCCGCCCGAGCCCGGGATCGGATTTCCCTGTTCGTCAAAGTCCATTCCAAAATCCAGGCCCATGCCGTGAAGCATATCCTTGATCTCGGTCAGCGATTTTTTGCCAAAGTTCTTGGTGCCCAGCATGTCCTTTTCGCTGCGACGGATCAGGTCGCGGATCGAGCGGATATCGGCATTTTTCAGACAGTTGTAAGACCGAACTGAAAGCTCAAGCTCGTCAACCGATTTGTCGAGCAGATCGTTACGCATCAGCGGCGGGCGGGCGATGTCCTCATACTTATATTCCTCTTCTTCCTCCTCGAAGTTGATGAAGATGGACATATGGTCTTTGATCAGCTTGGCCGCGAGGCCGATCGAATCCTCCGGCTTGACCGAGCCGTCCGTCCAGACCTCGATCGTAAGGCGGTCGTATTCGGTATTCGAGCCCTGACGGGTTTTATCGACGCTGTAATTGACCTTTTTGATCGGCGTGTGGACCGAATCGATCGGAATGTAACCGACCGAGAGGTCTTCGTCGTTATTAAACTCCGCCGAGACATACCCGCGCCCGCGCTTTAGCCGCATCTCAATATTGAGGCTGCCGCCCTGGCTGAGGGTTGCGATATGCACGTCGGGATCCAATATCTCGACGTCGCCATCTGCCTCGATATCGCCGCTCATGACGGCGCCGGCACCCTTTTTGGTGATCGACAACGATTTTGGACCCGCGCCGTGAAGTGTAAAAGGCACTTGCTTGAGATTTAGGATCACGTCTGTGGCATCTTCGACGACGCCTTTGATCGACGAAAACTCGTGCTCGACGCCCTCTATCTTGACAGCGGTGATCGCCGCCCCTTCGATCGAAGAGAGCAGCGCACGCCGGATCGAATTGCCTATCGTCGTTCCAAAACCGCGCTCGAACGGAGCCGCGTGAAACTTGCCGTAGTTGCCGTCCAGGGTCTCGGTATCAACATTGAGCCGGCTCGGCATCTGAAAATCTGTCCAATGATTACTCTGTGTCATATTTGTTCTTTTTTGTCCAAAAGGTTGGCCTTGTCCCCGAACGGCCAAAGAGAAGAACGACTCTTCAGGCCCGGCTACTTTAGCCAACCCGCCAATTACTACTTACTGTAAAGTTCAACGATCAACTGCTCGTTGATGTTTGCGTCTATGTCCTCACGCTTAGGCAGGCCCGATACGGTCACCGCCAAGTCCTTGCTTGGGGCACTCAGCCACGCAGGCCGCCCACGGCCAATGGCCGTCGACCAGGCACCCTCGACATGCGGATTTTTCTGGCTGCGGGGTTTGACGGCAACAACGTCACCGGCCTTTACCTGAAACGAAGGAATGTTTACCTTACGGTCGTTGACTGTCACGTGGCCATGATTGACCAACTGACGAGCCTGACGGCGCGAGGTCGAAAAACCCGAGCGATATACCACGTTATCCAAACGCCGCTCGAGCATGAAAAGCAGATTTTCGCCCGTAACGCCTTTTTGGCGACGTGCCTTTTCGAAGTAGGTGCGAAACTGCTTTTCCAGGACAAAGTAGATGCGCTTTACCTTTTGCTTCTCGCGCAATTGCTCACCATAACCCTGGATCATCTTGCGGCGGGCAGCACCATGCTGGCCCGGCGGATTGGTCCCGCGTTTTTCGATAGCACACGACGGCTTGTAACACCGATCGCCCTTGAGGAATAACTTTCCACCTTCGCGGCGGCACAGTCGGCACACCGCATCTCTATATCTAGCCATAATTTTCGCCTTCTGCAAAAGGATTTTGGATTTTGGATTTGCGATCTTGGATTACAAGACCGCTCCCCATCGTCCTCAATTCAATTTGCGAAAAAGTTTACAGGATTTCTCCCTTCGTCCTTTCGATAAGTCTGGATTGGATCATCTATCCAAAATCCAAAATCTAAAATCCAAAATCAAACGCGCCTGCGCTTCGGCGGCCTGCAGCCATTGTGAGGGATCGGCGTGGTATCGCGGATCGATGTCACGCGAATGCCGACCTGGCTCACAGCCCTGATCGCCGATTCCCGTCCGCCGCCCGGCCCCTTGACCCGCACCTCGACCTCACGCATTCCGGCGTCGAGAGCCTTGCGGGCAACCTCGGTCGCAGCCTGCTGTGCTGCAAAAGGCGTCCCCTTTCGACTGCCGCGAAAACCGCGGGCACCCGATGAACACTGTGCGACGAGATTGCCTTCGGCGTCGGTGATCGAGATCAGCGTATTGTTGAACGAAGCCGATATGTGAACGATCCCAACGGGAATATTCTTCTTCTCGCGCTTCTTAAAGGTCTTCTTTTTGGTAGCTGCTGCTTTAGCCATTCTATTTGGTTCAGTGTTCAAGGTTCAGAGTTCAGGGTCGAGCAACAAACTCTGAACCCTGAACACTAAACTCGGAACTATTTCTTCCCTGGTGCCTTCTTCTTGGCAACGGCCGCCTTGCGCGGGCCTTTGCGTGTGCGTGCGTTGGTATGCGTCCTCTGTCCGCGAACCGGCAGGCTGCGGCGATGACGCAGGCCGCGATAGCAGCCAATATCCATCAGCCGCTTAATATCCATCTGGACCCGTTTGCGAAGGTCGCCTTCGATCTCGCCTTCGGTGTCCAGCAAAGCGCGAATCTTATTTAGATCGTCCTCGCTGATGTCTTTGATCTTTGTGTGAATATCGACGCCGGCCTTACCGAGTATGTCGGTCGCGCGCGACTTGCCTATACCGTAGATATAGGTCATTCCGATCTGTGCCCGTTTGTTGGGCGGTAGGTCAACTCCTGCTATACGAGCCATATTTCTTTATCCCTGTCGTTGTTTGTGCTTGGGGTTCTCGCAAATGACGCGCACGACGCCCTTGCGGTGGATCACCTTGCACTTGTCGCACATTTTCTTTACCGAAGGCCTTACTTTCATTGTTCCTCTCTCGACATACCAACACGCCTTGGCGTGCCGATGTCTTGGACAAACTATTAATATTAGCTATTTTGCCCGCATCTTTCAAGTCACGCCGCCGCCATTTCTACTTCTCTCGCCGACCTCGCCCGCTTCTGCTCTTTTGTAAGCGTCAATATCTCAGGGCCGTCCGCGGTCACGGCGAGCGTATGCTCGGCGTGGGCCGACGGCTTGCCATCAAGAGTAACGACCGTCCATTTATCGCTCAACGTTCGCGTCTCGTGTGTCCCCAGGTTAAGCATCGGCTCGATCGCAAAGCAATATCCCGCGCGGATCTTCTCTTTCGTACCGGGCCGTCCGTAATTCGGGATCTGCGGCGACTCGTGCATATGGCGTCCGATTCCGTGGCCGGTGTAATCACGCACGATCCCGTAACCGAACTTGTCCGCGTGCTGCTGCACCGCCCAACCGACATCGCCCACACGGTTGCCTATCCGCGAGGCCTCAATACCGTATTCGAGGCATTCCTCGGTCACTCGGATAAGCTGCCTCAGTTCGTCCGTGATCTCACCTACCGGCAATGTCATCGCCGTATCGCCCACGAAACCATCATAGGTGGCCGCCATATCGAGCGAGACGATGTCGCCATCCTTCAAAGGTTCGGTCTTCGAGAATCCGTGCACGATCTCGGCATTGACAGAGGAGCAGATCGCGTAGGGGAACCCATGATAGCCAATAAAAGTCGGTATCGCGCCCGCATCACGGATCATTCGATCCGCCGCATTATTCAGTTCCATCGTCGAAATGCCTGGCTCGACCATGCCGCGAAGCGCCTCTCGCACGTCGGCGATAAGCTCGCCGACCACACGCATTTTATCGAGGTCTT
>JAGOWF010000236.1 GCA_018060305.1 Pyrinomonadaceae bacterium | reverse complement strand
TATCCGGCCATCTGATTCCACTGGGTGCGGATTATCTTGCCATCGGGCTTCGATTTGCTGGAGAAGCGGTTAAAGAAGAAGATGTTGTGGGTATCCGTCTGTCGCGTAAATCCGGCGTCTGCACGGTAGTATCTAGTGCGTCCGGACGCCTCGATAAACCAGCCGTGCCGCTCGGTGGTGTAATCGAGGTTGGCGTAATATCCAAGGCCGTTGCCGACCCTGTATTGATTGAACGGGCTGCCCTGAACGGTCACGCCGTTGTATGTGCCCCCGCCGCAAGTCGCTGAGTTGATGGCTGCCTGTGCAGGGTCGAGCGTCGGTTCAAATGTCGGGTCAAAGAAGCAGCGTTTCGATGTCGTCCCGATAACCTGGAATTGCGAGACCATTTTGGAATTGAACTTAATTCGCCCATCGACGCTCGCCAGAAGGTTCTTCTGCTCGGGGAACGACCGATAAGTGCCAAAAAAGCCGATATTATTCTCCGCACCGAAATCACGTTTGAGCCGGACTACGCCGAACGTGGCATTCTTCCCGATAAATTCATCGATTCGCGGCCTGAACTGTGGATCTAGCTGCTCCTCGTCCGAATAATTACCCGGGGCCTTGTCGGTTGCGGCCAGGATACCAAACGACGTCTTGCCCACCTTGCCGGTCAGCTTTACCGCCGCGTCAGGATCAATAATGGTGCGTGAATAGAAGACCTGAAACGGAGAGCGAAAGATATCGGCGCCCTCGAGAAAGAACGGACGCTTTTCCTCAAAGAAAATAGGGAATCGCTGATTCGCCGTGATCACCGGCGCGTCTGCCTCGATCTCGGCAAAATCGGGATTTATCGCCGCGTCGAGCGTAATGCTCGGCGTGATCGTGTATTTCAGATTGAGGCCAAACTCGGGCTTGATCGCCTGATTGACAAACCGGCCCGGATCGATAGATGTCGGCGTCACCAGATGTCTTGGGATAGTGCGCATTTTGCGCCCCGTTTCGGAAACGGTAACGCTCGGCACGAGCTCAAGCGTCCGCTCATATTTAACATCGTCGAGGCCGGTGATCTTGCCGTGCTTGATCAGGAATCCTGACACATTGCGGTCATCCGGCAGCCACTGGTCAGATTCACCATTGAGCCGGTCGATCTCTCTCGCTACGTTAAATCCCCAGAGCTTTCCCTTGCCGGCGGTGTATCGCAGCGATTTGAACGGGATCATGACCTCAACGGACCAGCCCCAGTCCTCAATCACGCCCTTAGATTCCATCACGATATCGACCGAATAATCTGCTCCGCCGCCTTCAGTCTGGATACCGTCCTGCTGAATACCGAGAGGATTGAATCCGATCACATATGCCCGACGCTGGTCGTTATAAGTATCGAGCCACATCCGGACGTTGTCTTCGCTAAAGGCGTTGTCTCGCTTGGCAACGGTGGCACGGATCTTATCCTTGTCATCCCAGCACTTGAACGCTACATAGAGGTTTTTCTCGTCGTAGAGGATATAGACCTCGGTCGGCTTGGACGGCGCTGTATTGTCGCCCGGATAGGTCTGATAAAAATCCTTAAAAACGGATGCCTGCCGCCAAACTTCGTCATCGACTCGTCCGTCAATGACAGGTGCGCTTGCGGTTTTTGGAATCACGATCGCACGCCTCTTTTCGGGCGGCGCCTCAACCTTGCCCGTCTTGGGCGAGGCGGTTGTGCCGTTGCCGGCTCCGTTGGTATTCGCATTTCCCCCGGGGGCGGCACCATTCGACTGGCCAAACGCAACACTCGCGAGGACAACTAACGCAAATAATGTGTACAACTTCTTCATTACAGTAATCTGGGATTCTAACACGACGAAAAAAAAGATCGAAGATATGACTAAAACGTCAGTCGGGTCAATTTGTTTCAAAAAATAGCCGGAGGAATGCGTGTCCTCCGGCTCGGTCGGCTATTGCCCCTGAATAATACTGTTAGTGCCGCGGACCGCTATAGTGCCGGCAGTTTCCAGCCGGAAGAGCGGCCCTCCATGCCCAAGCCGATAACGGCTGCGCTCATCGCTGGAATTCATCCGGACGAGGTTAATTCCGTCGCCGACGATGTCCGGGCAATTTGTATCGAGTTCGGCGGAAGTATTTTCGGGTAGAGTGAGCATGATATTGCCCGCACCGCCTCGGGCACGAAGCCCTGCAAAATCGCCCTCGAGACTGATCGTTCCGTCGTCGGTCTCGGCATCGACCTGACCCTTAAAGCCGATCACGCGGATGCGGCCATCGCCGTTAACGACCTTTAACTTGCCGTCGGCGTCGCGGACGTTTATCGCCTCGTCATCACCATCGAGTTGAATATCGCCGGACACGCCGTCAATGCGGATCTCGCCCTCAGCCGTGATCTTCAGATCAGAGCGACGCGGGACAAAGACCTCGATGCGAACCAGCCTGCGCACATTAAAAAACTGTCCGTCTCGGTCGCTGTCAGTGTCCTTTATGCGGAGGCTGACACTCGAGCCGGTATGTGTCTCACTGATATCAACCGGCGAGCTTAGACGACGGTCGGCGATCTGCGTTACGCGATACTGCACCTCGTTTTTGTCCCAGCCGCGCACCGCGACGGCAGCGTCACCGGCCTCGACCGTCACCGTGGGTTTGGACGCGAGCACGAATGAGCCGCTCTTGCTCTCCATCTGCGGGGCCGCTTGAAAGAACGTCGCGTCAAGCATGCGTGCAGCTATCTCTCCGCTGCGAGCGGCCTCGCCCATGGCCTTAACGATCTCGTCGTTCCTCAGCGCCTGATCGCTGATCTTCGTGGCTTCTTTAACGGCTTTCTGGACCTCTTTCAGCTCGAGGTCACGAAGCACGCGTTTGGCGTCGGCGTCATCGTCGTCTCTCCGCTGGTCCTTATTTGTGAGCAGATTCGTCGCCGGGCTGAGCGGCTTGCCGTCATTCTTTCGGCTGATGGTCAGGCCGCCGTTGACGCTGCCGAGCTTGATCTGTGCGTCGCCCGAACCGAGGCGGCCATAGAGGTCGCGTCCGACGAATCGGCCCTTTCTGACCGACAGGCCAAAGTCGTTGCTGATATCGCCGTTCAGCGAATCGGCCTTGATGACCGCGCTCGCGTCCGAGGGAAGCGTCACAATTACCTGACCGTTGACGGTCTCAAACTCTAGGCTGCTCCCGGCACTGACCTGATCGAGGTCGGCATTCACGCCGCCATTTACGGTCGAGAGTTTGGCCGTGCCGCGAACATTCGTTACGGTCACTTGCCCGTTGACGGCTGAGGCCTCGATCGAATTTGTCATGCCCGAGACAGTGACTGCGCCGTTCACGGTCTCAGCCTCATCCAGCACCGCACCGCTCGGCACCATCAGGCGATATTCGACCGTGAGCTTGCCGTTGTTCTTCCATCGATGTCCATCCTTGCGGTCGCCATAATCGGTCTCAACGCTAAAGGAATCTGTTCGCGCGTCGATCTTGATCTCGACATCGGCGAGGCGTTCTTTGGTGTCGGCGGTCTTGACGTATTCGAGCCTGACCTCGCTGCGATCCCAGCCTTCGACGGTGACAGGGCCGTTGACGTTCGACACATTTACGCGGCCGTTTGCCGACAGCGGATAGGTTTGAGAAAAGCGCTCGGTCTCGTCACTGATCGGGGCCTGCACAATGGGTTCGCTGACAACCGCGGGAATCGAGATGGCGGGCATGTCGCCCTGGCTCGCGAATAGAAGTCCTGAAAAAACGATCGTATATATCCAACTCATAGCGTATATCTCCAGATCAAGGTTTATTAGGTCCGTATCTATGACCAAAACACCGACGGCCAGTGATCTGTGACAGATTTTTGTGACTGGCCGCCGGTGCGACGCCTCGAAAGATCGCAACGGACAGTGTCCGCCCTTGGCGCATCCGTGTGTTAGTATTAGTGTTTTCGTTTTCCCATCGTGGAAAAGATCGACCTCGAGAAAAGACCTGCCGGATGTCAGTTGACGAGCAAATTCACCATTCCATTTCCGACGCCGACGATATGGAAGAGGTGTGGGACGAGCGGATCGAGATCCGGGACGTTCTCAGCAATCTCATTCACCACCCCGCGCAAGTCCTAACGCGGTGGAACTGGAAGACGGCCGTCATGGGTGCGATCGTGCGGGGATCGTTCTATTTTACGGTCTATCAGGCCAGTCGGCAGCCGTGGCTCGTGACGCTGACGGCCGTCGTAGTGGAATTTGCGTTTCGCTTCTTTACGACCGGGCTTGCGGGCGCCGCCGTTCAGTCTTTCCGAAAGGCGCAGCCCGCGTGGCAATCGAACGTCATAGTTTCGCTGCTGCTGCCCGCGTTTAGCCATTCGGTCGAGTTTCTGACGCATTTTGCGCAGGAGCGATATTTCGCCGATGTTTTTGCCGCGTCTGAGAACGGTGTTGCCCGCCAGCGTGCGTTTGCGATCTCGGTGCTGTTCTCAGTCGTCGCCGTATTGTTCAATCTATACGCGATGCGGCGGGGCGTGCTGCTGGTCGGTGCGCATGAGGAGACAAAAACCCTCGTTGCGGACATGAAGAGCATTCCACGCCTCATCGCGCAGTTTACGG
>JAGOWF010000235.1 GCA_018060305.1 Pyrinomonadaceae bacterium | reverse complement strand
AAAATCATATTCCAGGAAGCGGAATTAGTAAATGTCTGACCGGCGACGGTGCGATTTCGGATTTTCGATACGGCATAATATACTTTTGAGGCAATGAAGAGGATATTCGTCTTAACACTCGTTTTATCGATGCTCGCCGCCACTTTTGCGTGCGGCAGCGGGGATGGCCGTCCGGCCGCGGGCAATGATTCACCGACCGAGGCCTACAAACGCCTCTACGCTGCCTGCAAGAGCAAGGACATCGAGGCGATCAAGCGAGAACTGTCCAAGAAGTCAATCGACCTCGGCGTCATGGTATCGCAGCGCAACAACACGCCGATAGAAAAGGTCTATGAGAACGGCTTTACGGCCACGACATTTGCCGAATCGCTGCCGACGATCCGCGACGAGCGAATAAAAGACGACATGGGTGCGGTCGAGGTATGGAACTCAAAGGAGAGTAAATGGGAGGATCTGCCCTTCGTTCTTGAGGACGGTTATTGGAAACTCGCCGTGGGCGACCTTTTCGCGGGCTCGTTCAAATCCCCGGGCAAGGGTCTCGATCTGAAAGAACGCGAGGCAGCAAACGCCATTTCGGGAAATTCGATACCAGTAGCGAACGTCAATATGAACGGCGTTGTGCCCGTAAACAAGGCTCCGGCCCCGCCGCCTGCGGGAAATAGCGGCAAATGATATCTCACGACGCGGTCGCCGCGACTATCGCAACCTATGAGAAACACGGCTGGATACTCCGCCGTGTTTTGCTTTCTGAGAAGACGTTGGCGGGCCGCGTTGATGACTTGTTCGGCGACGTCGAAGTAAGACGTTCTTCGTTCGATGCCGCGTGGTTCTCGCGACCACCGAAACCCGGCGAAACGGCGTGGGAATTGCGATATTTGGACGATATCGCCTATGCACTGCTTGAATATGTTGACGAGGCTTCGCTGGAATTCGAGGCCGATTTGGCCAATGTCGAGAGCCGGATGGCCGAGTCAATTACCAAAAAACATCGGGCTTGACAACTGTTTTCGCGGATTGCAAACTTGAATGGTTGACATGATGATCAAGGAATTCGGCGGCAAGGTCGCAACAATCTGGGAAGGCCTGCGGCCGCACACCCAAAAAATGCTCGTCGGGGTGATGCAAGGCAAGGCCCCGTCGGGTTCTCAAGCCCCAAGATTGTTTTACGACGCCACTGCGGATTGGGAGGTCAGCCGCCTTTTGTCAGCTCTCGACGAGCGTTCGCGGGCGACAGAGGTCAGAAAGGACAAGGCCCGGCTCGACGAAATCACACAGCTTGCCAATACCTGTGTCCGCGTGCTCGAATCGCAGTCGGCTTCGGCCGAGGTTTTTATACTGCTGGCGTCGCGTGCCGTCCAGAGCAACGATTACAATCGCCTCGACCGCCTTGCAGACACTCTAGCTGAACGTTATTCCTCTGGCGAGATCGCAGAGATCGTCCGCCAGACCGACATCCCGCAGATACGGGCAATCGCCTACGAAACGCTCGCGATGCTGCCCATTCCCAATCTGCTCCCGCTGCTCGATGACCCACTCTACTCAGGCATCGCCGCCGCCGCCCTCGACCAGAAGGCATACGAATTCGACTCAGACGAAGCCCGCGACATCCTCGACCAGTTCGACGCCGAAAACCAGCCCAGAGGTGATTAATGTGGCATCAACGCGGAGCACGAACGGCCAGTTCATCGTGTTCCCGCGGGGCAAGAACGGGTAAGAAGCCCACGTAGTCTGATTACGGAAATTGATCCAACGTGTCGGAACGCGGGCACCCTTGCCCGCTCGTGGCGACGGTATTTGTGAACGCGGATCGGGCGGATCGGGCGGATCAGGCGGATGAGGACGGACAAGAAATAGAATTTTCATATCCGGTTTTTTCCGCGTAATCCGTCTTATCTGCGTTCAAATGTGTGTGAATACACGCGGGCAGAGATGCCAGCGTTCCGACCAAAGACACGCTGGCAGAGATGGGCGCGTTCGGGCGACCGGTATGCTAATGGGCTGAGACGAATTCGCGGACGCGGGTGGCTACGTCGCGGAAATCGACATTTTCAGCATATATTCGTTCGAAGAGCGTGGCGGCTTCGTCGTCGTCGCCGTTGGCTTCGTGGGCGGCGGCGAGTTCGTACCAGAGGCCGTGGTATTCCTCTTTTGACAACTCTTTGGTGTCGAGCGCGCGGGCGAACCATGTGATCGCGTGGTGGGCCATGCCGTTCTCGAGGAAGCAGTGGCCCAGCAGGTTGGCACACTGGAAGTATCGCCGCGTGCCGTCGTTTGGCGTAATCATGTTGGCGGCATCCTGATATTCGCGAATGGCGTCCTCCATCAGGCCCATTTCCTGATATGCGACGGCCATGTGATAGTGCGTATCATAATCGCTGTGGTCGCCCGTCGGGTTCTCGTCAAGGCCAAACTCTGACCTGATCTCGTCGATACCGATCGCGTTTGCCGCGACGCATTCCTCAACGACGATCTCGGTCTCGGCCTCGGCGGGGAGTTCGGCACCGATCATTGCCCGGAGGCGGGCGAATTCCTCACGGTCACCAAACTCATTCACCAATTCCGCAAGCGCCTTTTCGGCCAGCTCGTTGTAATCGTTTTCGATGTAGAACGTGATACTCTCGAGCTCTTTCTGTATCTTTTCCTCGTCGGCGTGCGATAGCGTCGGCGTATCGGCGTTTGCGGCGATGACCGCCTCCTGAACGGTCTCGACGACATGTGCATCAATGACCTCGCTGTTGCCTTCGATCCCCGTTGCCGGGTGCAGGTCGAATTCAGTCGACCGCTCACCATCGCCTTCATTGGCGGAAACGATCGCGGCCTCGTCCGAGCCGTCCTCGTCTGGTCCGTACTGCTCGCGTATCTCCGCCAGCCGGTCGCGATATCGCGTTTCGTGCGGCCGCACCGTGACCAACTGCTTCAATGCCGTCCGCTCGTCCTCGACAGAGTCTTGCGATGAGGCGGTGGCGTATAGCCGTTCGAGGGCAAGGCGGATGCCGTTCTCGTCGTTGAGCCAGGAATTGTAGCGGTAGAGCAGTCGCAGGCCCGCGAGCTGGTTGGGATCGCGTTCGAGGATCTCGTTGATCCACTGGCCGCACTCCTCCGACTGGCCACCTGCCAGCAGGTATTCGGCCGACATCGTCAGGATGCGTGCGGCCGAAGCCGCGTCGTTGACGTTGAGGTAGATGCGGATGAGGTCAAGGAACTTCGGATAGTTTGCGGGCTCGGTCTCGACGAGCTTTATTACTGCCTTTTCGGCACCCGCGGCGTTTTGCGAATCGATGCAGCATTCGATCAGCAGAAAAAGCACCTCGCGATTGTATGGCTCGTTTTCAAGGATCTCCTCGAGCAGGGAAACGGCCTTGCCTGCACGGCCGAGCGCCGTTTGCGCCTTGACGAGGCCGTTGAGGATACGAAGGTCGGTCTGACGAATGTCGTAGCCTTTCATCAGGGCGCGAATGGCGTCTTCGTGGCGGCTCAAACGGCTAAATCGGGCACCGGCCTCGGCAAACGCCTCGACGGCGTCGTCCTTTTGGCCCTCTCGCAGGTATGAGTCTGCCAGATTGATGCAGACGTCAGTGTTGTTCGGGTCGAGCAGCGCGATCTGCTTATACATCGCCAACGCCTCGAGCCGTCGGCCCTGTTTCTGGTAATGCTCGGCCAGCATCGTGTAGTGCGAGCGGGCCTCGGCCAGCGAGCCCTTGACCTTATGCAGCTCGGCCAGCTTTGCTGACACGTCGATGGAATCAGGCTGGATGCGCGATATCTTGTTGTAAACGGCGATCGCCTTTTGCGCAAAACCTTGCTTGTTGTAATGGTCCGCGACCTGCATGTAGCAGTTGACGGCGTCGCGCTTCTCAGACGCCTTTACATACAGGTCGCCGAGCATATTGAGCGTGGCGATATCGCGCGGGTCATTGTCAACGACGGCGCGGTATTCCGCTATCGCCTGACGTATCTTGCCCTGCGCCACGTACTTTTCAGCACTGCGCATCGCCTTTGCTTTATCGAAGCCCATTATCGCTTGTGATGGAGGTGCGGAAAAAAGTCCGCCTGACAAAGCCGTGAGGGTCTTTTTCATGGGAAAGAAGGGCACAGGTAAACCCTTACGGACCTGTGAGAAACAGCATAGCAGTTGGATGGATGGGTGTCAATGTGTTTTATTTTTGTTGAAACTCCTTGTGCATCATCCAGACTTTGCAGAAGCCCGACCGTGAGGGAGGACGATACATTCAACATTGAGTATATCGCCCTTGCTTACGCGGGGGCTTGTGCAAAGTGCCGTCATTTTTTAGTCTTGTAATTTCTATGCAGGCACTAATACTCGCGGGCGGAAAGGGGACGCGGCTGAGGCCGTTGACGGTTTATACGCCAAAGCCGATCGTTCCCGTCGTTAACAGGCCGTTTTTGTTGTATCAGATCGACGTTCTCAAAAAGGCCGGGATCACGGACATCACGCTCTCGCTGAGCTATCAGCCGGACAAGATACAGCAGATCTTGGGCGACGGGTCAGAGTTTGACGTCAGCCTGACCTACATCACCGAGCCGAGTCCGATGGG
>JAGOWF010000031.1 GCA_018060305.1 Pyrinomonadaceae bacterium | reverse complement strand
AGCAATTGTGCGTCGGATTCAGCCACCGAAATATCGGCGCTCTCGAGCCGTTCGAGGACGTCTTCGATATCCTCTGCTGAGAGCATATTTGCCGGAAGCTCACGATGAAGGTCATCGAGGCTCAAGCCTTTTTTGCGTTTCCCGCGGGCTATCAGGCGATCTACCAAGTCTGCTTTCTCGTCGTAATCAGGCATATTCAACAATAAATGCGGTTTGATTTATATAGTGCGAAGATAGTTGTTCTCAATATTCTAACGGCCGCGACGGGAAAAATGTTGCGCCCCCGTCGTCCGGAATCAAATCGTAAAGTATATCACAATTGTTTGATGCGAAGCTGAAGTTCGCGTCGTATCTTTTCGAGTTCGAGTTGTTCGGCGGCGAGTCGGTTAGCGAGCTTGGTGTTACCTGATTGCGTCGCGACGGCCGCCTCCCGGCTGATCTCGCCTACACGATGGACAATGGCCATGTTTCGCAGGGCAAAAACGCAATTCTCGGCATCGTGGAGCACGCGGTCAACAGGAGCTTCGCCCCGAGGCCGCGCGGACTGAAGGACCTCGTGAGCAGCGTTGAGCATGTCTTCGTCATCGCCGAGATGGTCCATCAGCATTTCCGGGCCGATATCATCGCCGCTCGAATGGATCGCGATGAAGGCTGCGAACAATTCCGCTGTGGCAAGATGCTCGTAGTCGCTTGGCTCGATGATCGGGATGACCGTGTCGCGCAGCTCACGATCGTAGGTGAGCAATTCGAGTAGATGGCGTTCAGCAACGGTTATTTTCGGTCGCGCGGCACGCGAGATCTTTTGCGAAACAACGGGTGAAATGCCGTGGCGCTCTTGGGTGAGCGCATTCCACAACTCGCGCCGAAGTCCGGTGTCCTCGACGTGAAAAAATTCCATCGCCTGGTCAAAACTCTCGCGCTTTTGGATGTTGTTCCGAATCGCCGCAACAACGGGCAGGAATTCCTCGATTGCGGCGGCCTTTTGCTTTGCGTTGGCGATGTTGCGCGTCCCGACTGATGTCCGCATAGCAAACTGCATGAACGGTTCGGCATTTCCCCGAGCCTCATCATAGACTTTCTTGCCGTTCGCACGCACAAAATCGTCAGGGTCGTTGCCGTCAGGTAATACCAGCACCTTGACGTCAAAATCCTGCGGCAAAAGCTGTTCGATAGCTCGCCGGGCGGCTTTGATCCCGGCGGTATCGCCGTCGTAGTTGATGACCACGCTTTTTGAAAACCGCCCGAGCAGCTTCGCCTGCTGTTCGGTAAACGCCGTGCCGAGACTGGCGGCAACATTTGTCACGCCGAACTGCACTAGGGCGATCAGGTCGAGATAGCCTTCGACTAGGATGGCGAATTTGCGTTTGCGAATATCGTCCTTGCCCTGAAACAGGCCGTAGAGATGCTCGCCCTTGACATAGGCCGGCGTCTCGGGCGAATTGAGATATTTTGGTTCATCGTCGGGCGAGAGGGCACGGGCGCCGAATGCCACGGGCCGGCCGTTAACGTCGAGAACAGGAAACATTATCCGTCCGCGAAAACGGTCGTAAGTCCGCTCTTTCTCTTCGTTTACCGATACAAGCCCGCTCTGTGCTATTACGTTTTCGTCCGCCCCGAAATCGCGGAGGACACCGAGCAGGTCGTCCCATTTGTCAGGCGAAAAACCGATGCGGAACCGCTGCTGTATCTCCTCAGAGATGCCGCGATTCGCGAGATACTCACGGGCCTCTTTTGCCTTTTTGCTTTTTCCTCGTAATTCCTTTTCCCAAAACTCAAGCGCAACTTGGTTCAGCTCAATGACCTGATCGGCAAGCTGTTTTTTCTCCTCACGCTGTTTCTTTGACTGTTGATAACTGATGTCGTCCACTGGTTCGGGCACCGGAACGCCCGTGATCTCGGCGACACGTTTGACGGCCTCGGGAAAGTTGAGCCCTTCCATCTCCATCAAAAAGTTGAACGCCGTCCCGCCCTTGCCGCAGCCAAAGCACTTATAAAAACCCTTTTCCGGGCTGACCGAGAACGACGGTGTCTTTTCCTGATGAAACGGACAGCACGCCATCCAGTTGCGCCCCTTCTTTTTTAGATCCTGCGCATACGGCTGTATGATCCGCACCAGATCGGCACGCATCTTCAGGTCGTCGATGAAGTATTGGTCGAAGAGCACAAGCTAGCGAATGTCGACCTTATTGAGAAACAATGTCCTTTTCAACGCTGTCGAATTTCCGTTTTCGCAAGCGATTGCCCAGATTTTTAACTTCTTTCCCTTGGCGAGAAGACGAGATAGCTTTGTCGGGAGCATTCCGTCTGAATCAAAGAGGTGATCTGTGTCAATGTTTACATAGGTGCGAACATCCGAGGCGTCGCGGATTACAAAACCCGCAAGCATCACCTGATTTTCGTCGAACTCCCGTCGAAGGATTCTCCCTGTAAAGGTCGAAAAGCCGTAACAGGACAGATTACTCCCCGCAGAAACTTCTAATTCGACTGCTCTACGTGACAAGTTGGAAACGGTGCGACTTTTTTTCGTCGCACCGTTAGCGGGGGTGGAGCCAGTGCTTTGAGCATGACTCGCGGAACATAAGATCAATAAGGAAAAAGCTAATAGGAAATGTTCGAAACGCGATTTCATTTTCGTATCCGTTCGTCGCTCAAAGTAACGCCTAAACATTGTAACGCTACCGTAAATAGGTTCATGATCCTACCCATCATCATCGGATCCCATATCTTCCCGAACCAGCGTGTGAAGGAACTCGCCCGGCGAGTAAACAGCAATCGGCGAGTTTTCGAAGTCTTTAGTGTTGCGGGTAATGATTCCGTCCAGATTCATGGCCATCGCGGATTCGCATTGGACTGCATCTTCGTAGTCGGTGACAGGTGAGGTCAACGCATTTCTCAACATCGACTCGTTCGTCGGACAGACGCTTATCAACAACAATAGCTTTCCGATCTCTATCAGCGCGAATGCGCGGCCCTTTTCTTTTTCAGCGAAATAGTTGACGTTCAGAATTGCTATCGCTGAAGCAAACGCAAGAAATTCTCTGCGGGCGATAGCGTGGAAAATCGCGCGTGCATCGGCGAAATGAGGTTGCCGACTTAGAACCAAGTCGAGGATGACATCTGAATCGAGAAGGATACGCATCACTTATACTTTTCCTCAAGGTGTCCGTAATAAAGTTCGCGTTCTTCCTCCTTAGTCATTGGAGGGTTGTCCATCTTAATACTGCCAGCAAGGCTTTCGACAACCTCCAGCCGTTCTTCGACGGTTAACTCGCGAGATCCTGAGTCGGCGGTATTGAGCACCTCATCTACCAGATCCTCTTCAAAGAGCCTCATCAGTTTTCTCAAAACACTTGATTTGAGCGGTTTGGGATAGCCCTTAAATGTCTGAACGATTTGTTCCTGCGTCATCATAAGTCATAACCTCAACTCCGCAATTGTAGCACCATGTCCGCCCTGGTTGTCGGGGGCGAATTCGAAGCGTTCGATGAGGTCGCTGTTTTTTAGGAAATGGTGGACATAGTTCTTTAACGCGCCGGTGCCGAAGCCGTGGATGATACGGACGCGGGGGACGCTGGACATATAGGCTTCGTCGAGAAAGCGGTCGAGTTCGTATTCGGCGTCGGCGGTGGTGTGGCCGATGAGGTTGAGTTCCGAGCCGATGTCCAAAGTCCCATGTCCAACGTCCAAAGGCCGTGAGAGGGCCGGGACTTTTGGCTTTGGACTTGAGGCTTTGGACTGATCTTCGGCGAGCTCCAAGTCAGCCAGCTTCTCGCGGAGGCGCAGGCTGCCGACGAGGACTTCGGCGACTTCTTTGTCCATGCGCTCGATGGTGCCGATGTTTCCGAAACTCGTAACAACTTTGCTCCCGACCGAGAGAACCACCCCGTCCGCCGAAGCGGCGGCCACCCCTCCTTCGTAAGGAGGGGAGCCGTGGACGGACGCGGCTTTGGACTTTGGACCTTGGACTTTAGAAACGAGGGCTCGGTTTAGTTCGGATTTGCGGGACTGCCGTTCTTTCTCAAGGCGGTTTTTGAGGGCTTTGTCCTCGATTGCTTTTAGGAAAGCCTTTGATTGCCGGTCAAAATCATCGATGGCGGATGCGAGTTGGCTCTCGAACTCTTTTTGGCGCGCTTTTTCCTTCTTGACGGCCTCGATCTCGAGACCGGCGTATTTCATTGCAACGGCCTCGCGTTCTTCTTCGAGAGCGGAGCGGAGGTCTTCGGCCTGGCGGGTCTCGGTTTGGAGTTTTTGTAGGTATTTTTCGGCTTCCTGAGCTGAAATGTCGAGGTTCTCGCGGGCGGCGGCGATCACCTGTTCATCGATCCCAAAGCGGCGAGCGATCTCGATACCGGACGACGCACCGGCGAGGCCGATCAGCAAGCGATATGTCGGCTGGAGCGTCTTTTCGTCAAATTCGACCGATGCATTGACGATGCCTTCGTCGTTGGCGGCGTACATTTTTAGCCCTCGATAGTGCGTCGAGGCGATGACGTGCGCACCCGCAGAGCGGAAATGATCGACGATCGCAACGCCGAGCGCGGAGCCCTCGTCGGGATCCGTTCCCGTGCCGGCCTCGTCGAGGAGGACGAGCGACGGGGCGGTGCATTGGCGGATCATGCCGGCGATGTTCGACATATGCGAGGAGAAGGTCGAGAGATTGGCCGACAACGACTGGTGATCGCCGATATCCGCGAGGATCGAGCGGTAGAACGGAATTTTGGCCTCCGTGGCCGGAACCGGCAAGCCCGAGATGGCCATTAGGCTGAGCAGTCCGGCGGTTTTTAGGACGACGGTTTTACCGCCGGCATTTGCGCCGGAGATTATCATTGCGGAACGGTCCTGCGTAAGCCCAAAACTTGAAGGGACGATTGGAGAGAGAGCCACCCCGTCCGCCGAAGCGGCGGCCACCCCTCCTTCGTAAGGAGGGGAGCTTTGTTGGAGGTTATCTTGCAAGAGCGGATGCCGAGCGTCAGTGAGGTCCAACTCATCGTCGGTGATATCGGGCACGACGGCATTGAATTTGCGGGCGAATTCGAGCTTTGCCTTGATCGTGTCGAGTTCGGTCACTGCCCCGACGGCCGATTCGATAGCGGGGAAATTCTCGCGCAATTGTTCGGTCAGAGAGTACAAAATGCGTGCGACCTCGCGTTCTTCTTTGCCGCGCAGGTTTTGCAGCTCGTTATTGGCCTCGATGGCTGCGAGCGGCTCGACATAGACGGTCTGGCCGCTTGATGAGAAGCCATGGGCGACGCCGCCGACCTTGCCGCGAAAATCCGCTTTGACAGGGATCACGAATCGATCATTGCGCACGGTTACGATCTCGTCCTGTATTGCAGTCCCGGCCGTACGCATCGCGGATTCGAGTGATCTCGTCAGGCGTGCACGCTGGGCGTTTATCTCACGTCGGAGCGACGCTAGTTCGGGCGAGGCATCGTCGTCGATCTCACCGCCGGGCAGCAGCTTTTTATTGATCTGGCCTGTAACGGCAAGCAAAGACGGCGGAATGTGCTCCACGATCTGCCACACCGTCGGGGCCACGTCCTTTTCCGGCTGTATCGCGGAGCGAGCGAACAATGCCTGAGTGCAGACGCGGGCGATGTCGAGCAGCGCGGTCGGTTCGAGGGCGGCGTTCTCGATCCGAAGGATCGCGAGTGGTTCAGACGGGTCTTCGAGGCCGCTAAATGACCATGTGACTTGTTTCTCCTCCGCCAGCGTGATCGCTTCTGAAACGGCTTGGAGTGCGTTGTCAAGTTCGAGACGGCTCACGAGGGGACGCAACGAGATTATCCGGTCACGGCCCATGGGCGTTTGAGCGTTGCGCGCGACCAAGTCGAGCAGGCGGCTGAATTCCAAAGTTTCTAACGAATAGCTCATCGATGGAATAGAAACCACAGATGGACACGGGCGCACACCGATGGGATTCTTATATATCTGTGCCGATCTGTGTGCATCCGTGGTTACAAGAATCTTCCTCTTACGTCTGCGGTCGGCATCATGCACACGTCGCGTTTGCCAAATAGCTTATAGCGATATCTCGCAAACAGCTTATAAAACCAATCGCGAATGAACGCCGGAATCAGTATAAATACATACCCGAGCGACCAGATACCGCCGAGGCCTCGAGCGATGTGTAATGCTGCGGTCGAGTGCATGAATGCCTGATCGTCTTCGACCAGGATTATCGAATCAACATCCTCGCCGATATCGAATTTCGTCCGCAGCTTCTGTCCGACGTCGGACTGCAAGGGCGCGAACCTGAACCGCTTGTCAGGATCGTTTCGGATAATAAAATTGACCGATCCGTTGCAAAAATTGCAAACGCCGTCGAATAGAACGATCCTGTCCATAAAAAAATTCTACCGCAAGAAACGACAAGTAGGAGCCGGAGATAACAGATCAGGCTTTCGGCTCGATCAGTTCGCCCTCTTGAACGAACGCGAGCGACGCCGAATTGAGGCAGTATCGGAGTCCTGTGGGCGGTGGGCCATCCGGGAAGACGTGGCCCTGATGGCCGCCGCAGCGTGCACAGCGTATCTCGACACGTCGCATACCCCAAGTGGTGTCTTCGATGTTGATGAGATGTTCCATATCGAACGGCGCGAAGAATGACGGCCAGCCAGTGCCCGAATCGAATTTGTTCGCAGAATTGAACAGCGGCAGGCCGCATAGCCGACAGGCATAGACGCCGTCCATCTTGTTGTCGAGCAGCGTGCCGCAAAATGCCGGCTCGGTGCCGTGGTTGAGAAGCACACGGTATTCCTCCTCATTCAAGTCCTGCGCGAGCCGCTCGATGGCGTCCGCTGATAATGGTGTGATGTCGTAGCCTGAATCTGATGTTTGCATAGGCCTCCCGCTATTCAGGTGGTTCCGATCCGAACACCCGTTTTTCTAGTTTTCTAAGCCGCGCCGCAAACTCGCCAAGCTTCCTAAACGCGGCGGTCGAGCGAAGCCAATCCTTATTATCGAACGCCGGAATGCCTGAGATCACCTTACCGGGTTCGACGTCATGAGACGTAGCGGATTTTGCAGTGATTATGACGTCGTCGCCGACCTTTAGGTGGCCTGCGATGCCGACTTGGCCGGTCAGGAGCACGCGTTTACCGATGTGCGAACTGCCTGCCAATCCCGTCTGCGAACAGATCAGCGTGTCTTCACCAACCGTGCATGAATGGCCGATCTGGACGAGGTTGTCGATCTTTGCGCCGCGCTTAATCCGCGTTTCGCCGACCGACGCACAGTCGATGGCAGTATTCGCACCGATCTCAACGTCGTCCTCGAGGACGACACGGCCCGTCTGCGGTATCTTGAGCCAGCGTTTGTCCTGGGTTTTGGCGTAGCCAAAGCCGTCGCAGCCGATCGTCGTATTATTGTGAATAATGCAGTTACGGCCGATCTCACAATTCTCACGCACCGAGACACCGCTGTGAATCGTCGTGCCCTTACCGATCTTTACGCCGTCGTAAATAGTTACGTTCGGCATAAAGCGCACGTCACTCGCGACGTTACAATTCGCGCCGATCACGACATTTGCATGTATCTCGACATTTTCTTCGACAGTCGCGGTTTTATCAATAACGGCCGTCGGATGAACAAAACGTTTTATTTTCGGCTCAGGAAAAAACTCGCGCATCGCAAGCGTGTAAGCAAGATACGCGTCCTTTGCGCGCAATATCGCGATATCCTCTCGCTCGATCTCGACGCCTTCGCTCAGATAAATCGCACTCGCCGTCGTCGTCCCAACCTGCGGTGTGTAAATTTTGTTTGCGAGAAAAGTCACCTCGCCTTCGCCGGCAATATCCAGCCCAGCCGGCGCCATGATCTCAAGATCGAGCGAACCGCGCTCAATCGTAGCTTCAGTTTTCTTGGCGAGTTCGGATAGATGCATTATCAATACATTTTACGAAATTAGCCGCTAATGCACGAATGATGAGAAGGGGGCCTAAATGTTGGAAAACGATTGTTTTTTAGAGTTTTTGAGAGTAGGATTATTCAATAAGAAGTCATGTTCAGGATTGCTATTAAAAAAGTCCTTCCTTTCTTGATAGCGTTTTTTTGCGTAAATTTTGCATCGGCGCAAAATCAGAGTTTTTCGATGAAGGTCGCAATTCTAAATATTTCTACTGATAGAAGCTTAGTTTTTAGCAATTTCGGCAAAGTGTCTGTACATGCGATTGCTGAAGGTGGTAATAGTATTTCGAGAACTGCGACCTACGGTTCTTTTGGAGTAACGACCGCGATCAACTCTTGCATCCCTTGCCAAAAGGGGACGGTTTTCGGAAGTATGATAAATGGAAACCTGAGCTGGCTGACGGAGGGCACTGCTCAAGGTCCGCCTCCACAAGAATGGACTACGTTTCAAGGGCAGATCATTACGCCAAGCTGGAGTGTTCCCGTCCAGTCACCGAGAAGATCGCCGCTGGTAAAATATGTGCCGGTGAGATTTTTAGGAACGTTGGTAATTCGCAGGAATACAGGTGCTTCGACTACCACCTATACAGACTCTGATGTTGACCTGACCGGTTATATGCGTGCGGAGTTTATTCGCGATTACTCGGCCCTATTATTTTCATGGCGTGGTGTTCAGATAACCGCTTCCAGCACTCCGTAGAATGCTTACATCAAATTCACCGGATCGATCTCGACAAAGATAGTGCGCATTTCGCAGCCGCAAGATCCTGCATAGGCGAGGGCGATGTCGAGTGTTTCGCGTAAACTTCGGCGCGATTGTGATTTGAGGATGATTTGGATTCGGTATTCGTTTTTTAGACGCGACAAAGATGCAGGTGCCGGGCCGAGAATTCGGACCAAACTTGATGCCTGTCTTTCAGGCTCTGCCTGTCGATTTGCGGCGAAGCTCGGCTTCGCCGGTTGGTTCTCTAAAGATTCCTCGAGGCTGCGCCTCGGATCGGCGGCGGAGCCACCGGGGTTTTTCTCAGCACCTGACGGAAAAGCAGAGCTTTTCCGCACATCGAGCGGCGAAGCCGTCCTCTGCATGGACGGGAACTGTTTGACGGCGGCGTCGAGGGCTCGACGGAGAATCGTCGCGTTTCTCATCGCTTTGGCGTGATCGCGATGCTTTATCATTATCGACGCGAGCACGACGAACGGCGGATAGGCGAGCCGTTCTCGAAAGCGTATCTCTTCGGCATAGAATCCCTCATAATCCTGCCGCATCGCGTGTCGAAGGGCGTAGTGGTCAGGATAGTATGTCTGGATCAGCACCGTGCCCGGCTTATCGCCGCGACCGGAGCGGCCCGCAACTTGTGTTATCAATTGAAAAGTTCGTTCCGCGGACCGAAGGTCGGGCATTCCTAAACCGATGTCGATGCCGACGACACCGACAAGAGTGACATTCGGAAAGTCGTGCCCCTTCGCGATCATCTGCGTGCCGACGAGCATATCGAGGCCGCCGGCGGCAAAGTCGAGCAGCACTTGATCGAGTTCGCCCTTGTGCGTCATCGTGTCTCGATCGACGCGCGCGATGCGCATCGCGGGAAATCGTTTTACGAACTGCTCGGCGAGATTCTCAGTGCCCTCGCCGATGAAGTAAAGGTATTCGCTCTCGCACTTTGGGCAAATTCGCGGCGTAGCGATGCGATAGTTGCAGTAATGACAGAGCAGCTTGCCGTCGCGGCGGTGGAATGTCAGCGTGATGTCACAATTTTTGCACTTGATCGTCTCGCCGCATGAGCGGCACAGCACAAACTGCGAAAAGCCGCGCCGATTGAGCATAACTATGGATTGCTCGCCGCGAGCATGTGTGGCCGCGACCGCGTCGAGCAGCTCGGGCGACAGAGCAACGTCCTTGCCTGCGCGTTTGAAGACCTCACGCATATCGACCAGTTGAGCGTCGGCGAGCGACCGTCCCGCAATACGGTCCGGGAGCTGTAAATATGTGTATTTGCCGCTTTTAGCGTTATGAAACGATTCCATCGCCGGCGTTGCCGAGCCGAGGACCACGACCGCTCGGGCAGAGTGGGCACGCATTACGGCGACGTCGCGAGCGTGATAGAACGGCGACTCGTGCTGCCGGTACGAAGCGTCGTGTTCCTCGTCAACGATCACGAGGCCGAGATTCTCAAGCGGTGCAAAAACCGCCGAACGCGTCCCGATCGCGATGCGTGCCTGGCCAAGGCGAATGCGCCGCCATTCGTCATAACGCTCGCCGGCGGCGAGGCTGGAATGGAGAATAGCCACCTTTGAACCAAAGACCGACCTCAGCCGTCGCGAGAATATCGGCGTTAGCGAGATCTCGGGGACGAGCATCAGTGCCGACAGGCCTTCGTCCAACGCCGAGCGCATCGCGCGGATATAAACCTCGGTCTTACCGCTGCCCGTTACGCCGTGGAGCAGGAACGCGTGATATTCCCGCTCTTTCAACGCCGGGACAATACCGTCCAATGCCGTCTGCTGGTCTGAAGTCAGATCGAGCTTCTCAACAGCAGGGAACTCGGCCCTATCGAGCGGATCGCGCCGCACGTCCTCGACATACACCTCGATACAACCTCGCCTCGCCAGCGTATTCAGTGGCGACGCGCCGACATCGGCCTGTTCCAATATTTCAGTCCACAGCATCGTGCCGCCGTTCGACGCGAGCATTTCCAGGATAAATTCCTGCTGCTCGGTGAGGGCCTTGTCACTGTCCTCAGGTAGATCAGTGAGCAATCGAACAGCCTTACGCCGCTTGGGCCGGACGCGCTCGGCGTGGAGCCCGGCGGGCAAAGCTGCCTTTAACATTTCGCCCCAGAACGACGCGTAATAGTCGGCCGTCCATTGTGTGAGCTTGAGGATCTCGGGCGTTATGAGCGGTTCTTCGTCAACGACCTCGAGAACATCCTTGAGTTTCGACTCGTCAAAATCCGCCTCGGCGGGCATCGCGTCGTGGAGAGCGACGGCGTAGCCGGTCAGATTCCGTTTGCCAAATGGCAGCTTAAGCCGCGCTCCGACGACGATGCGTCCCTGCAAGTTCGTCGGGATCCGATATGTAAAAACGCGCCGCAGCGGCACCGGCAACGCGGCCTCGACAAATTTGGGTTGCTTCGTGGAGGACACTCAGAAGTACTTTAACCTAAAGACGTTGGCAGCCGAAGACTCGCGAAGAATTGGCCGCAGATAAACGCGGATAACGCGGATAAGGAACAGAAGAAAGTAGTTTCCGATCTGTCTGATCCGCTTCATCCGCGTTCCTCCGCGGCCAAATTCGTTTTGGCCTGTCGTTGCGTTAGAATAAACGCGCATGGAAGAGATGTTCACCACCGGCCACAAAAAGCGCCGCATTAACCCGATCCTGATCGTCGGCGCTATCCTCGGCTTGGCCGTTATCGGCGTAGCCGTGATCCTGCTCATGCGAACGCCGTCGATCGAGGACCAGACGGCCGCGATACTCGCCGGTTCGCACCGCGAAGGCTCGCCCGAATACGCCGAACTCAACAAGGACATCATCCTCTCGACCGACGACCGAACGGTCCAGTCGCCGACAGGCCTCGGCACGATATCGATGTATATCCAGGGTAAGATCCGCAACAAGGGCACCCGCACCATCAACGCGCTCGAGATCAACGTGGCCGTCGTCACACAGTTTGACGAGGTCCTGCGCGAACGTCGCATTCTGGTTATCCCCGTCCAGCGAGCCACGCTCGGCCCCGGCGAGACGGTCCCTGTGACGTTAACTCTCGATGGCTTCAAAAAGGAAGACGACCGAGCCAACATCCGCTGGAAGGTCACGGCAATCAAGGCCGAGTAGCGGACGATTCTCTTACAAAAAGCTCCTCAAGCGATTGCTTGACCGGTTGTATAGAGATCAAGTGGCCGCCGGCGTCGCGGATTATTTTGAGAATGGCGTCGATGTCCGATTCGTCCTGGACTCTAACTATCGCCCCGCGGGCTTCGGCGGTGATCGCGGCACCCGCGACAAATTCGATCTGCTCGCGGATCGCGTCTGCCTCGACGCCCTGGATCGTTATCTCGAGCACGCGGCTGCCCTCGCTCTGTTCGAGCAGTTCGCCCAGGTTGCCGCTGGCAGCGAGGCGTCCGCCGCGCAGGATCGCGACCTCGTCGCACAGGGCCTCGATGTCAGAGAGGATATGCGTGGACATAAACACGGTCGTGCCTTTCTCCCGAAGCCCGGCGATCATCTCGCGGATCTCGCGGCGGCCGACCGGGTCGAGGCCCGACATCGGTTCGTCCAAAAAGACGATCTCGGGGTCGTTTATCAGCGATTGAGCGAGGCCTACGCGCTGGAGCATGCCCTTGGAATACTTACGCAATTGCCGTTTGCGATCCTTTTCGGCAAGTCCGACGGCGGTGAGCAGTTCGTCGGCCTTTTGTTTTCGCTCGGCTGCGTCGTAGCCGAAAAGACGCCCAAAATAGTCCATCAGCTCATTCGCCGTCAGGTAATCGTAAAAGTAAGGATTCTCGGGGCAGTAACCGATCCGCCGATGCATCGCGACGTCGGCGATATCGGTGCCTAGTATCTTCGCCGAGCCCTCGGTCGGGAAGATCAGCCCCATCAGCAGCTTGATTGTGGTCGTCTTGCCCGCCCCGTTTCCGCCGAGAAATCCAAATATCTGAGAGCCGCGCACATTTAGGCTAAGCCCGTCCAATGCCCGCACCTTCTTCTTTCGAAGAAAGCCGGTCTCGTAATCCTTGCTTAGGTTGTTGATCTCAACTACGTAGTCCATTGCTCGTCGGAACGCAGGCTGCCAGCCTGCGGTTGTTTTTCTTGATTCAACCCGAGGTGCGATGTGTATCGGGGCTAACTCGGGTGTCCCCTACGCACGTCACACGCAGCCTGGCAGCCTGCGCTCCGACGGCTTATCTTATCGGCAATTTTGTTCTCTCAGCATCAAGCCTTACTTTGCATGCTGTCTGGTCGAGCACATACGGCGCATCCGTCGGATCGACGATGCGGCCGCGGGCGTCAACGCGGAATTCGCGGCCGTCAGGCAGATCGACAGCCATGAGAATAGGTTCGATCTCGGCAAATGACTGGGCGCATCGGCCTGTGCGCTGCTGGAACGCGGTCAGCGCCGCGTTGATCGCGTCGCGTTCGTCCAATGAATCGAGCTCGAGCAAATTCTTTTCTGCCGTCGATCGCACCGCATCGTCATCAGATCCCTTTAGCATCTCCGTATAGATCGTACGCGCGGTCGATCGGCTGCCGCCCGCGTTTCGCATCGACGCCGCCATTAGCCGCATAAACGGCGGAGCTCCCTCAATATTCGCGCCCTGCTCAAATGCCGCGGCGGCGTTGTCGAATTGCTTAAGCCGCCAATAGACGTAGCCGAGGTACTGATACAGGCGCCATTGCGTCGGATTATTCGCTATACCCTTTTTTGCTATCGCGATGGCCTTCTGCGAGTCGATCGCGGGTAGCACGATCGCGCCGTAGGAATAGGCGATGATGTAATTCGGGTCAAGATCCGTCGAACTGTCGAGCAGCGGATATAGCAGGCGCGGATTCAGGTCGCTGAGGTCGTCGAGGTTTATCTCGCCTTGCTTTTGCAGCACTTTGTAGCCGATATACTGCAGAGCTCGGATAAAATACCAGTCCGCGACCAGCCCATCCATCCCAAAAACAAGCCCCCTCATCCTCGCTCCCTGCACCTGCAGGTCGCTGTCGATGTAATCGGCGGGCAGCGCGGGTCGGGATTTCTCCGCAAAGTTGCTGAGAGGAATAGAGATCATCAGGCCGCCAATTATGACGGCTCCGCAAAGTAATGATCGTGGGGAGAATTTCTCCATCTCTATTCTTTGATCTTGAGTTGCATCCAGCTTTAGCTGGAGGTTGCGATCCCTCACTCAACCGGCTTTAGCCGAAAAAAAAAACCGACATTTTCCTTGCGCTTCAGCCAAAATCTAACGTCCGCATTTTGGGCTAAAGCCCGAACTGTTTCGCAAACCTTTCCTCCACCTAAAGGTGGAGGCAACTCATGCGGCAAAGCCGCTATTCTCGCACCGAAAATCACTTAAAGTTTCTCCGGCTAAAAATGACGACGGCGACCGTCAAGAGCACGATGTCCCAGATGACAGCGTAGCCGGTCGAGGCAATGAGCATCGGCGTCGGCGGTAATAGGCCGTTTGCCGTCTCGGTGATAAAGCTGAAATGCGAGAAATTTGGCAGCAGATAATAGACCGCGTCAAAGACCGTTCGTGCGGCCTGCGACGGCATGGTCTGCGCCAACTCGCGGAGGCTCGTGCTGAAATGCCCGATCACAAAGACCGCGAAGGTCAGCATCGCCGACAGCGCCGGCGTCGAAAATGACGAGAACAGTATCGCCACCGCCGTAATGGCCGTAAGTTCAAGGAAAATAAACAAGATAGCGGGCCAGATCGCCCACACGAGCGGCCCGCCGCCGACGTAAACAAGGGCCAGCGTCACGCCAACGCCCATCACGGCGACGTTGACGAGCAGCGTCAGGCAGAGGCCGAGATACTTGCCGATGACGAACTGCGAGCGGCGGACGGGCTTTGAGAATATCGAGTAAACGGTTCGTTTCTCAATCTCTTTCCACACGAGGCTGACGCCAACGAATATCGAGATGAACGTCCCAAAAACGAGCATAGCGCTCAGCCCGAGATTGACGATCACTCGGGCCTCCTGCCCGACGGTCAACTCGCCGATAAACACCGCACACGCCGTGATCATCAGGACAAACAGTATCAGGTTATAGAGAATGCGATCGCGAACCGCCTCGCGAAAGGCGTTGCGTGCTATCACAGGTATCGGCGATCCGCTGCGGATGGAGTTGGCACTCATTTGGGACGCGTTTATTTTATACTAAACAGGACTTTTAGGACACATCGGACGC
>JAGOWF010000234.1 GCA_018060305.1 Pyrinomonadaceae bacterium | reverse complement strand
GCTCAGAACGCATCCCATGGATCATCATTTCTGGATATGGCATAGATATTCTCAAAGTCAGGTAATCCTGAACTTTTTTTCAAGTATCGGTTCTAACGGTCATTTAGTCAAGACGGCTTACGTATTCCATAAGAAACATGCAAAACTCTAAAATTACGCAGATGGCCCTCGAGATCGAGAAAAAGTATCGTATCGACAAGAAAATACTCGTCGAACTAACGGCACGCCTTGCCGAGCTTGGGGCTGTTTTCGCCTATGAGGCGTTCGAGCAGAATTACCTGCATCAAGGAGGCGATCTTGCAGAGAGAAACGCATTTCTAAGGCTCAGAAAGACCGACGCCGGAAACACGCTAACTTATAAAGAAAAGGTCAACGCCGACGGTGAATTCAAGAGTCAGATCGAGTTCGAAACGGACGTTTCGAATGTGGAGGCAACAGAGCAAATTATCGAAAGGCTGGGATACGAGTTGGCAATAGTGTACGAAAAGCGACGCAAGGCCTGGCGTCTCGGAAAGGTAGAAGTCGTGCTGGACGAACTGCCATTCGGCTTCTATATGGAGATCGAAGGATCGAAGCGGGACATCAGAAAAATAGAAAAGCTGCTTGGCGCCGACGTCCTCGAATCCGAAGCTCGCGGCTATCCGCGGCTAACACTAAAATTCGGCCGGGCCGACCGGCACGGTGTCGTGCAATCGCGATTTCGAAAGAAGAGTTCGACAAACTAGGGCGTGTCGAGTCCTATGAAAAAGGCCTGCGAGTCGAAACCGCCCTGTCCTCGCTCCACAACCATTTTATAAGATCCGTCAGGCATAAGGATTCGCGCGTTGGCTTCATCACGTAAATAGGCATCCAATACGGTATCCGTAAGGTATCTGCGAATCTCGCCATCGAGGACCGGAACCAACACCTCGACCCGCCGGTCAAAATTGCGTTGCATTACGTCGGAACTACCGATATACAAATCCTCCGCATCACCGCCATTTGCAAATGAATATACCCGGCTGTGTTCGAGGAAACGGCCAACGATCGAGCGAACACGAATATTCTCGGACAATCCCGTGACGCCGGGTCTGAGGCAACAGATACCGCGGATGATCAGGTCGATATCGACACCGGCTCGAGACGCCGAATAAAGCTCTTCGATGACCTCGACATCGGTCAGGCTGTTGGCCTTGATAATGATTCGCGCGGGCCGGCCGGTGAGCTTGTTTCGGGCCTCGCGGCGGATGAGAGAGATCAGCCGTTGGCGGAGGTGCAGCGGTGAAATGATCAGCCGCTTGTGATCATCCTGGCGAGAATAACCGGTGAGGAAGTTGAAAAGCCCGGCGGCATCCGAAGCGATCTCCTGATTTGCGGTCAAAAGTCCGATGTCAGTATAGGCCCCCGCGGTTATTCGATTGTAATTCCCGGTTGAGATGTGCACATAGCTCGTCAAATTGTCCTGTTCGCGGCGGACAATAAGCAGGACCTTGCCATGCGTTTTCAGTCCTCTGATTCCATAGACGACCTGAACGCCCTCGTTCTCAAGCCGTTTGGCCCACTCGATGTTGTTCTCCTCATCAAACCGTGCCATCAGCTCGACGAGCGCCGTTACCTGCTTTCCTCGGCGGCTCGCCTGGATCAGCGAATCAACGATTTGCGAGTCCTTTCCCGTGCGGTAGAGACACATCTTGATTGCCTGCACATGCTGATCTTCCGCCGCTTGAGCGATAAGGTCCGTTACCGCGCCGAATGACGTAAAAGGATGATGAAGTAGAATGTCCCTATGCCTCAAGATGTCGAAGAAATTCGCAGGCCCCAGCAGATCCTTTGGAAAAACTGCCGTAAACGGCTCGTCCTTTAGGTCGGGGCGGGCGAGATCAAAAAGCTGCATGAGATCGGGGATATTGATAAATCCATCGATCGTCTCAACGTCGTCATTACACAAGCCGATTCCCTTCGCAAGCCTCTTGACCATTTTGCCCGGCATCGCTCCGGCGACCTCTAGGCGCACCGGAAAGCGGTCGTGACGGCGGCGCAGCTCCCGCTCGAGCGTGCTGAGAAGGTCGTCCGCCTCGTCCTGCCGCAGTTCGATCTCGGCGTCGCGAGTCACACGAAAGAGAAACGCCTCGCCGGCCTTCATTCCCGGGAATAGCTCACCGATATTCGCAGAGATCACATCCTCGGCCAAGACAAACCTTCTATTACCCTTTCCGATCGGAACCAGCCGCGGGCCGCCCGGCAGCTTTATCCGCACGAGACGTTTCCCTCGATTCGGGCGCTTTGATTCGTTGGGCACCGATCGATCAGGCTGGATAACGAGGCCCAGGTTCAGACTGAGATTTGATACATACGGGAAAGGCTTTCCGCGATCGACGACCTGAGGTGTCAGGAGCGGAAGAATGTTAGCTCTGAAGTATTTATCGAGCCGTCGCTGTTCACGCGCCGTCAAAAACCCATAACCCTCGATGCTTATTCCCGCGTTGGCCAGCCCCGGAAGGATCTGCTTTCTCAGGCACTTTGCCTGGCTCTTGAGCATCGGTCGCAACCGGCGGCGGATCTCCTCGATCTGCTCGGCGGGCGTCAATCCGTCGGGAGAAAGCTTGCTTATCCCCTCGACGCGCTGCTGCATCAGCCCCGAGACTCGGATCATGAAAAACTCATCGAGGTTGGTCGAAAATATCGAAAGAAATTTGAGCCGTTCAAATAATGGGCGGCGTCCATCCATAGCCTCGTCGAGAACGCGGCGGTTGAATTCAAGCCAACTAAGTTCGCGATTGAACAGCCGATCCGCTTTTGCCGGGCGAAGCTCATCCGGCCCAGCGGTTGCGGTTGACGCTAAGGCATTTGACTCTAGATCCATCATTTCGCTCCGCCGTGTCGAATCCCGATCTCACGCGGCGAGTCACCATCGCCCGCGATCTCGATCGAGACTATCCTGTGCCCTTCGGGAACGGCCAAGAGGTGATCTGCCCATTCGATGATCGTTACCGCGTTGTCAGTCGCAAGTATTTCGTCAAGCCCCACATGGGCCGCCGCATCGGACGAGGAATCAAGCCGCCAGAGGTCGATATGAAATACATCGAAGCTCGGCGTCTTATATAGATTCACGAGTGCAAAACTCGGGCTGGTCACCTCGTCCACGTCGTAACCGAGCCCGTCCATTATGCCTTTGGTCAGCAGCGTCTTTCCCGCGCCCAACCCACCGTAGAGCAACACCAGATCACCCGGCCGCAATTCGACACCAAGAGCGCGGCCGATCTCAAAGGTGCTGTCAGGTGAGTCGGACTCTAGCTTCTGCGTTGTCATCTGCTCGAAATACGACATCTTCAGTTAATAGTGATTAGTCAGAAGTTAGTAGTTAAGACGGCCCACCAGCAACTTGTCACCATCTATTGAAGATTCGGGATTCTCTCTAGTTAGTTCTGCAAACACGTCGGTTAGGCATTCGCGCACGTCGGAGGCCGTCATTACGCGTTTTCCGTATTTCTTCTCCGCCACATCACCGGCCATTCCAGCGACATAAACAGCCGCGACAACGGTCTCAAATATATCGATGTTCATCCTTACAGCCTGTGCAACAAAACCCGCTAAGATGCCCGTCAGCGTATCGCCATTCCCTGCCTTGCCGAGTCCTGAATTCCCTGTCGGATTCACGACAACGCGGCCGTCCGGATGGCCGATGAGCACCCGCTCGCCTTTGAGAACGAGTATGACGTTGTTCGCCGTCGCAAACTCGCGAACCGCCGCCACGCGGTTTTCGATCAGGCTCCCCTCCTTACGAAGGAGGGGTGGCGGCGTTTCGCCGACGGGGTGGTTCTCTCGCTCACTACCGAGCAGCCGCAAAAACTCACCCTCATGCGGCGTCAGTATAAGCGGTGATTCAACGTCGCCAGCGCTTGCTGAAGCCCGCGCGTGAGCAAGGGCGGTAGCTGGACGTTGAGTGTCTCGCCCTTGCTGACGCGCAGGCTTCTGCAATGCCTTATCGAACGGCGAGAAAAACGACAACCCACCCGCATCAATGATCACAGGCGTTGTCCGCGTCTCAACGATCTCGCGAACGAGCCCTTTGATCTCGTCGTCGTCGGCATCCAGCCCGCACCCGACGGCGACGGCATCGGCCTTCGCCAGATGTCCGCCTAACCCATCCGACTCAACCGTCGAAAGGATCACCTCCGGCAGCAGCCGTGACGCGATCTCAGCCTTTGCCTTCGCCGGACACGCCAGCGACACCAGCCCAACGCCCGACCGCATCGCGGCATTCCCGGCCAAAACTGCCGCACCGGAATAGTCTGACGAACCCGCAACGATCATCGCGTGGCCGCGTTTGTTCTTGAAAGAATCCGACGAGAACTCAGATCTCTGAAGCCAATGTTCAACGTCCCCTCGCTCGGTCACAAACAGATCGGAGAACTGTTCGTCAATGAGAGTCTGGGGCGAGCCGATATTCGCGAGGATCAACTGCCCGTTAAACCCGGACGCCGGGGCGACAACGTTTGCGGCCTTTGGCGCGGTAAACGTCACTGTTGTGTCCGCAGAGATGCACCGGCCGATCGGAAGCCCGCCGTCGGCATCTAGCCCCGACGGAATATCGATGGAGACGATATACGGCTGATGATCCTCAAGCCGTTGGATCGTATCAAGAAATACACCTTGAAGTTCCCTCGTC
>JAGOWF010000030.1:12635-14860 GCA_018060305.1 Pyrinomonadaceae bacterium | reverse complement strand
GTCTCGTCCTGGCTGTTGTCATCGACAAAGATCAGTTCAGACCTAAATCCGATGTTGTTCAGACGGCCTTCGACAGAGGCGAGCGTTTTTGCGAGATAGGGCAGTGATTCCTGCTCGTTATAGCACGGGATCACGATCGAAACAGGGCGCAGTTCCTGCGGTGCTCTCACCTCGGCCTCGACGGCCGGTGCCAGCGAGGCCGCGGGTGCCATCGCCGAACGAATGTCGTCCGTTACGCCGAGATAGTCAGCTACGCCGCTGCAATCATAGAGGGCGAGATTCTCGGCGACGATCCACTCCATTTTGTCGAGCTTGCGGTAATGGCGAATGCGGTTGAGCCTTGACGCAGCAGATATCCGAGGCTGTTCAGGGTCAAGTTCCCAGACGTGGAAGTAAAAAATAAACGGGTCGTCCTGATTCTTGTGCCAATTCCTGACTGCCTTACGCATCAGCGTGTAGGGCAGTTGCCTGAGGTAGTTGCCGCCTGAGATCGGCAGCATCCCGACGCCCAGATCGGCCGCTGAATAGGGAAACTCCCAGATGGAGCCATCGCCAGTGTCGATCTCATGGGCAAAGCGTTTCGCCTTTTCGGTCTTGGAGGTGGGCAGGAACGATGCGTCGTAAACAAAACCCTCGCTGGCCAGCGTGTCGAGCACCCAGCCGCTCTTATCGAATGCAAGCTTCTCAGCCGCACGGTAGCCGATAACTTTCTGGCCGCAAGCGTCCTCAATGACCTGGTTTGTTCGTCGCAGGTCCTCACGAAACTCATTTGGTGTCAGGTTCCTCGGGCTTCGATGATAGTATCCGCGACTTGCGACCTCGTGGCCGCGCGCAGCGATCTCGCGCACAAGTGCGGGATTATGCTCGGCGATCCAGCCAAGCACGAAAAAGGTGGCCTTAGTATCGTACCTGTCGAGCAGGTCGAGTGTCTTGAGCGTATTTTGCTCGTAACGAGGCTCGAAATTTTGCCAGTTTCGCTGTTGGATGAGGTTCTCAAACGCCCCGACATGGAAATAGTCTTCCACCAGGACGGTGAGCAAATGCTTCCTCGGCTGCATCGGAGATGACATTTTGCGATGTTAAAAAAGTGAGCCCTGAGTAATAACTCCGGTCGATCTCGATGCAAGTTTTTCCTCGATGATCTTTACGATCCGCTGGGCTGAGCGGCCGTCGCCAAATGGGTTGGCGACCTCTCTGACCGATCTGATCCAGCTATCGACGGCGTGATTTTCTTCGAGCATCTGCTTGAGTGAGCCGGGACTAGTGCCGACCAGTTTCGAGACGCCGGCACGTATCGCCTCGGGCCGTTCGGTATTTTCGCGAAGCACGAGCAGCGGCTTGCCTAGGCTCGGAGCTTCCTCCTGAACGCCGCCTGAGTCTGAAACGATCAGCCAAGAGGCCTTCATTATTGCTAGAAAGTCCGAATAGTCGAGCGGCTCCAGCAGATGGATGCGTTCGCGTCGGCCGAGGATCTCTTTGGCGACGCCTTTGACGTTGGGATTTGGGTGGACGGGAAAGAAGAGGCAGACGTCCTTGTGGTTGTCCACAAAGTCGCGAATGACCTTGAGATTCGCGGTCATTGTCTCGCCAAAACTCTCGCGGCGGTGCGTCGTAAGCAGCAGGCGTTTCAGTCCTTTGGTCTGGTCGATGATGTCGGTGATCTCAGGGGTTACCTTGAGATACTTGAGCATATGTTTAAGCGCGTCAACCACAGGATTGCCGGTGACAAATATCTTCTCGGTGGTCACGCCCTCATCGAGCAGGTTGCGACGGTTCTTTTCGGTTGCGGCAAAGTGGAACGCCGCGATCTGTGATATGACACGCCGATTCATTTCCTCAGGAAACGGGCTCATCAGGTTGCCCGACCTCAGGCCGGCCTCGACATGGCCTACCGGTATCCGCCGATAAAATCCCGCAAGCGCGCCCGCGAGCGCCGTGGTGGTATCACCCTGAACGAGGATCACATCGGGCTTTTCTGACGCGATGATCTTGTCGAGCTTGGCCATTACGCGAGAGCAGACCTCGGTCGGCGTCTGGTTGCGCTTCATCACGCCCAGATCAAAGTCAACGTCGATCGCGAGGCTCTCGAGGAATGGCTGCAGCAGCCCTTTATGCTGGCTCGAGCAGACAACGATCGTCTGGAAGAATTTCCATCGCAGAGCGTGTATTACAGGAGCCAGCTTGATGGCCTCAGGCCTCGTCCCAAACAGGACGAGCACCTTCAT
>JAGOWF010000030.1:8410-12535 GCA_018060305.1 Pyrinomonadaceae bacterium | reverse complement strand
TCGGCGTATTCGGCCGGATAGGACATGTCGGAGTAGATCGCTTCGACAGGGCATTCGGGCAAGCAGGCGTCGCAATCGATGCAGGCATCGGGATTGATGAGCAGGCGGTCCGGCGTTTCGTGAAAGGCTTCGACCGGGCAGACAGCGGCGCAGTCTGTATATTTGCAGTCAATGCATGGCGTGGTGACGATGTAGGTCATTAGGGCATCCTCTCGAGGAGTTACAATAAAGTAAAACCGTAATATTCAGAGCCTGCGATTGTCAAATCACGCTGCAGAGGCCCGCGCGAGAGCAAGGGCGATACACTCACGCTGAGTGTATCGCCCTCCCTTACGGTCGGGCTTCCGCAACGTGCTGACAAGTGGTAAACTGACACTTGTTAGCTCTAAAATCCGAGAATTTCAACCTGAACGGAGTCAGATGAAAACTATCAAAGCTGAACGAGACCTGTCGCTGGACTTTTTGCGTGTCACTGAGGCCGCAGCCATCGAATCGGCCAAGACGATGGGCCAGGGCGACCGCAAGTATTCTGACCACGTCGCGGTCGAGGCAATGCGCGAGGTAATGGACACCGTGCCGATGCGCGGCCGCATCGTCATCGGCGAGGGCGAGCGTGATGAGGCGCCGATGCTGTATATCGGCGAAGAGGTCGGCGGCGGCATCTTCTCTGATGACGCGAAAGCCGAGTTTCCCGAGGTCGATATCGCTGTCGATCCGCTGGAGGGAACCAATCTGTGCGCGCTGGGTGCAAACAATGCGATTGCCGTCCTCGCTGCCGCAGAACGCGGCGGCCTGCTCTACGCGCCGGACATCTACATGGACAAGATCGTCGTCGGGCCGTCGTGCCGAGGTGCAGTCGATATCGATGCTCCGGTCGAGGACAACCTCAAGAACATCGCACGCCGCCTCGGCCGCGATATCGACGACCTGACGGTGATAGTGCTGGACCGCTCTCGGCACAAGCAGCTTATCGACGAGGTGCGCGGTTCAGGGGCCCGAATTCGGCTGATATCCGATGGTGACCTTTCGGCGGGCATTTCGGCGGCCGTCGCGGGCACAAACATTCACGCTCTGATGGGCATCGGCGGCGCGCCCGAGGGCGTTATCACAGCCGCCGCGATGAAATGCCTGAATGGCGAGATACTGGCAAAACTTGTATTCGATCCCGACCGCCTCGGCGTTGACCGATCAAAGGTTCCGCCGGTCGAGCAGGTCATGTCCCGGCTCAAGGAGATGGGCATTACCGACCCGAACAAGGTCTATGACACCGACGATCTCGCGCCGGGCAAGAAAGTCATCTTCGCCGCAACGGGCGTGACTGACGGCGCATTGCTGCGAGGCGTGCGGTTCTTTGGCTCGGGCAAGCGGACACATTCTGTCGTAATGACCACCGACAGCAAGAGCATTCGGTTCGTTGATACCGTTCATGTCGAAGGCGGACCTGATGCGGTGATACGTTTCTGATCAGATTTTTTGGGTAGTTGACTCGATTTGCCGTTTATCTCGACATGCGGCAAGTTTGGCCTATGAATGACGAAACACCATACGTTCTGGATCTCACCGAGGTGAGCGCTGATGATGTCGCGCTTGTCGGCGGCAAGTGCGCGAGCCTTGGCGAGTTGTTTCGCGAGCTTACGACGCAGGGCGTTCGCGCGGTGGATGGTTTTTCAACGACGAGCCACGCGTATAATCTGCTGCTCCAAACGGACGATCTGCGAAAGCGGCTAAAGGCGCTTTTGAAAGGCCTCGATATCAATGACCTTGATGAGCTTGCCCGTGTAGGCAGCGAGGCGCGGCGGCTGATGCTGGAAACATCTTTTCCAAAAGATGTCGAGGCTGCAATAATCGAGTCATACCATCGCCTCGGCCAGCGTTTCGGGAAGAAGAATTGCGAGGTCGCGGTGCGCTCGTCGGCAACGGCCGAGGACCTGCCGGATGCATCGTTTGCGGGTCAGCAGGACACGATCTTAAACGTCCGCGGTGAGGCTCGCCTGATCGAGGCGTGCCATCAATGCTATGCCAGCCTGTGGACCGACCGAGCGATCTCGTATCGGACGGCGAAGGGTTTTGACCATTTCGACGTTGCCTTGTCGATCGGCATTCAGCCGATGGTGCGTTCGGACGCTGCGTGTTCGGGCGTGATATTTACGCTCGATACCGAGAGCGGATTTCGCGATGTAGTCGTGATAAACGGCGCCTGGGGCCTCGGCGAAGCGGTCGTACAGGGCATGGCGACGCCGGATGAATGGATCGTTTTCAAGCCGACACTTAAGCTCGGTTTCCGCCCCATTGTCACACGAAAACTCGGCGTCAAAGAGGTCAAGATGGTCTTTAATGACGACGGCGTGGGCACACAGGTGCGCGACGTTGTCGAGACGCAGCGAAACAGAATGTGCCTCGCCGGCTTTGAGGTCCTGCAGCTTGCCCAATGGGCGTGCGCGATCGAAGACCACTATTCAAAGCGTGCCGGAAAGCACCAGCCGATGGATATCGAGTGGGCAAAGGACGGCATCACCGGCGAACTGTTCATCCTCCAGGCCCGGCCAGAGACTGTCCATGCTCAACGCAAGGATAATTTCATTGAGAAGTATAAGCTGACAGGCACGCACGGAGCCCCGCTTGCTTCGGGCGTTGCCGTCGGTGAAAAGATCGGCCACGGCGCCGCTCATGTGCTGCTGGACCCGTCAAAGCTGAACACGTTTCAGGAGGGCGAGATACTCGTCACGTCAATGACCGATCCTGCGTGGGAGCCGATCATGAAACGGGCCTCAGCGATCGTCACCGATCGCGGCGGCCGCACATGCCACAGCGCGATCATCAGCCGTGAGCTTGGCATACCGTGTATTGTCGGCACCGGCAATGCGACCGAGCAGATAAAGAACGGTGCACCGATCACCGTCTCGTGTGCCGAGGGCGAACGCGGCAATATCTATTACGGCAAGATCGATTTTAAGGTCGAAAAGCAGAGGATCGATGATACGGTGCGGCCGCGGACGCAGATCATGATGAATGTCGGCGACCCTGACAACGCATTTGCCGTTTCGCGGCTGCCAAACGATGGTGTCGGCCTCGCGAGGCTCGAATTCATCATCAACAACCACATCGGCATTCACCCGATGGCGTTGGTGAATTATCCGAATCTTAAGGAGCGTAAAACGGTCGACGTGATCGCCGCACGAATCATGGAGGAGGACCCGAAAGAGTTTTTTGTCCGCAGCCTGTCCGAAGGCGTCGGGCGCATCGCCGCGGCGTTCTATCCGAAACCGGTGATCGTGCGGATGTCGGATTTCAAATCGAATGAGTATGCGATGCTCATCGGCGGCAAGGAATATGAGCCGATCGAGGAAAATCCGATGATCGGCTTTCGCGGTGCATCGCGCTATTACGATGACCGGTATCGAGCCGGCTTTAAGCTCGAATGCCAGGCGATGCTTCGGGCCCGCGAGGACATGGGCCTGACGAATATCAAGCCGATGATCCCGTTTTGCCGCACGGTCGAGGAGGGCGAAAAGGTGATCGCTCTGATGGCCGAATACGGCCTCGTGCAGGGCGAGAACGAGCTTGAGATATACGCCATGTGCGAACTGCCGTCAAATGTCGTTTTTGCCGACGAATTTCTCCAGGTCTTTGACGGCTATTCGATAGGCTCCAACGATCTGACGCAGCTTGCGTTGGGACTCGACCGCGACAGCGAGATGGTCGCGCACCTCTTTGACGAACGAAACGGAGCAGTCGAAAAGATGGTCGCGATGGCGATAGAAGCCGCCATACGGAACGGCAAAAAGATCGGCATCTGCGGCCAGGCGCCATCGGACTATCCGGAATTCGCTGACTTTCTCGTCGAAAAAGGCATTAATTCGATATCGCTCAATCCTGACACAGTGATCCAGACGACCCAGCACATCCTCGAAACCGAAGGCTCACTCGGCATCGGCGCAGAAGCCCCTGAACATAACCTGCACGCAGTTAATTGAGTATTATTTACTTGTCACTATCCGCTGAAGAAAGTCGATCTTAATTCGATTTACTTCAGTGGATAGTGGATAGTTTGAAGTGGATAGTGATGAATTCGCAGGAATATGTTCCCGCCTTTGTTGCGGCGAGGTTCCGAGGGCAGGCGTGGCG
>JAGOWF010000030.1:0-8310 GCA_018060305.1 Pyrinomonadaceae bacterium | reverse complement strand
CTGAAGAAAGTCGATCTTAATTCGATTTACTTCAGTGGATAGTGGATAGTTTGAAGTGGATAGTGATGAATTCGCAGGAATATGTTCCCGCCTTTGTTGCGGCGAGGTTCCGAGGGCAGGCGTGGCGAGTGTGGGCAGTCGGCCTCGCGGTTGTCGCATTCTGGGTGCTGCTGACCGTGCTTGCTCCGGCGGCAAAAGCAAACGGTTTGGACGCTGTCGCCTCACCGCTATATACATTCTATAGGTTTCTCTGTCATCAGCTTCCCGATCGGTCGTTTCACATCGCGGGCGAACAGTTCGCCGTTTGTTCGCGATGTTTCGGTGTCTATTTCGGCATTTTGCTCGGGTTTGCGATCTATCCGCTGTGGCGAAGGATAGATGAGATCGAGCCGCTGTCGAAGGTCTGGCTGTTTCTATCATTGATCCCTATAGGGATCGACTGGTCGCTCACGTACTTTGGAATTTGGGAGAATACGCAGGCTTCGCGCTTTTTGACCGGCCTGATCCTCGGTGCGGCGTGTGCGACATTTATCGTCCCGGCAGCCGTTGAGATAACAAGAAACTTGACCAAGTCAGAAACTGAACTTTCATTGACTGACGGTCGTAAACAGCGGAAGATCGAGCTATGAGTTTTTCACGAGAATCTGCCGTCGAGCGTGCAATAAATGACCTCGCCGCGCGTTTAGATATTAGGGCCGATGAAGTGACCCTGGCCGGTGTTACCGATAGAGAGTTTCCCGACGCGTCGCTCGGCGCACCTGCGGCGGGCGAGATGGCGGCACAGATGATATCGAGCGGCTGGCAGATCGATCTGGAGGCAGCGGGCAGAAAGGTTGAGTATCGCGGCGATAAATACCAGCTTAGGCTGCACAACTTTGAAGGCGCGAATTACGTCGTAGAATAAGAGTTAAGTCGGACCTTTTCGGAGCAGTACCATGAATCGCAATAATATCTGGATACATATCACGCTTGCAGTAGTTTTGATCGCGTTCGCCGCCGTGCTCGGCCAGATCGACCGGTGGCGTGCGGCGTTGACAGTGCCGACAGGGCAGCCGCACGTGCGGCCGGCCCGCACCGATGATCCTATTGTCAAGAACGGCGTGCCTGAGGTCATAGTGCGATTCAAGCCCGGTGTAACGCTCAAACAGATCCGCGCGGTCGCCGCCGCTAATAATGACAGGCTCGATGACGAGATCGAGTCCGTTGGCGGACTAACCGTGATCGACGATCTCGATAATGCGGGATCAAGCGCGGTTGCGGCCCAATACTCCGCGATGAGCGACATGGTCGCCTACGCCGAACCGAATCTTCAGATCAAGCTCGACGAACCTATCGTTAAGGAGAGTCCCCGCGACCTCGTTCACCGCGAAACGAGCAAGGATTCGCCAAACGATCCGATGTTTATCGAGCAATGGGCATTGAATAACACAGGTGCCGATGGAGGCACAAAGCGTGCCGATATCGACGCGCTCGAAGCCTGGCAGACCACCACCGGAAGCGAAGAGGTTGTCGTTGCCGTGCTCGACACCGGCGTCGATTACATGCACGAGGATCTTCGCGAGAATATGTGGATGCGGCCGTCGAACGTGCCCGCGTATGTTGATGACGAATTGGGACAATTCAACGACTTGCGCGGCTATAACGGCACCGACAACACCTCAGACCCGATGGACGACAACGGCCACGGCACGCATTGCGCGGGCATCATCGGGGCCGAGGGCAATAACGGCGTCGGCGTCGTCGGCATTAACTGGAAGGTCAAGATAATGCCGCTCAAGTTCCTCGGCCGCGGCGGTTTTGGCTCGACCGACGATGCGATCGCGGCGATCAATTATGCTATTGACCGCAAAAAGGCCGGCGTCAATCTTCGCATCATCAGCGCAAGCTGGGGCTCGCGGTCACGATCAAAGGCCCTCGAGGATACAATACGTGCTGCTGGCGACGCAGGAATTCTTTTCGTTGCCGCCGCCGGAAACGACGGCACGGACAATGATAAACGCGGGCATTTTCCGTCAAACTACGACCTGCCAAATGTCCTCAGCGTTGCGGCACTCGACCGCACCGACCAACTCGCGTCATTTTCAAACTTTGGGGGCAAGACCGTCCACGTTGCCGCTCCGGGCAAAGATATCCTTTCGACCTGGCTCAATAACGGCTACCGCGAAGCCTCGGGCACGTCAATGGCAACACCATACGTCTCCGGCGTCGCCGCACTGATCGTTGCCAATGAGCCGCGTATCTCCGTCAAGGCCCTTCGCGAACGTCTCCTCAGAAATGGCGACAGCCTTGATGGCCTTACGGGCCGCACCGTCTCGGGCGGCCGCATCTGCGCGGCAAATGCCCTCGCCGGAGCTGTGCAAAACCATCTGCCGCACTAACTTACGATATGGTCTAATCCGGACAAAAAAGCGTCGAGAACTGCCGCTCTGATGAGCGTTCGCAGTTTCCCTAATATCCTTTAACTACAATATTTAACTACTCTGCTGTGTTTACGGCGCGGTTTTGGCACGCCCTTTGCCATATCACGGGTGAGCAATGGCCAGATCATTGCCTAGTTTTACAAAAAGGGAGAAAACAATGAACAGAGTTAAGAGAATTATCGGGTTAATGGCATTTACCTTGATGATCCTGAGCTTGCCGGCCATCGCTTCGGCACAGTGGCGCAATGACGACGACGATTACAATCGTAACGGCCGTAACGGCGGATATGGCAATGGCCAGTACGGCGGCTATGGCAACGGTGGTTATGGCAACGGCCAGTATGGCGGTTATGGTAATTTGAGCTCAACGATCAGGGACCTTAAGAGAAAGTCCAGCCAATTTGAACGCCAGATGGATCGTTCGCTCGACCGCAGCCGATATGACGGCAGCGATCGCGAGGACCGCATTATGGACGTCGTTCGCGATTTTGACAACGCGGTCGATCAACTGAATACGGGACGCAACCGTCAGGACAACGGCGAGATGCGTCGCGTGCTCGACCTCGGCCGGCAGATAGATCGGCAGATGGCCCGGCTTAGGCTGAACGGCAACTTGACCCAACTTTGGAGCTCGATCCAGTATGACCTGAATACGCTCGGGAACGCCTACGGCTATAACAACAACAATCGTGGCCGCCGCAATGGTGGATGGGGCAATGGCCGCAATAACGGGAACAACAACCTGCCGAGTTGGTGGCCGTTCTGATCTGATAGACCTCCCAATTTACCTTTTGGCCCGCGTCGCAAGATGCGGGCCTTTTTTATTCGTCTGGCCGCTGTCCGGATTGCGAGTTGTCGTAAATAAAACTAACCTAATCCCGTGCCCGGAACGCTCTATCTCGTCGCGACGCCTATCGGCAATCTGCAGGATATTACCCTGCGAGCCCTCGATGTGCTGCGCAGCGTGGACGTGATCGCGTGCGAGGATACGCGGCGAACCGGCAATCTGCTCAATCATCTGCGCATCTCAAACCGCATGGTCAGTTACCACGAACACAACGAGCAGGAACGCGCCGAAGAGCTTGCCGACCGTCTGCTCGCGGGCGGCTCGATCGCGGTCGTCTCAGACGCAGGCACGCCGGGCATCAGTGATCCGGGTTTTCGCATCGTCAGCCGAGCGATCGAGATCGGTGCCGATGTTATTGCCATTCCAGGCCCGACGGCGTTTATTAGCGCGGCGGTGGTATCAGGGCTTGCCACCGACTCAGTGTTTTTCGGCGGGTTTCTGCCGTCAAAAAAGTCCGAACGCCGAAAGCGTCTGCTCTCGGCCCGCGAAATACCGGCAACTCTGATCTTTTACGAGGCTCCGCATCGTCTGGCCAAGTCGCTCGCGGATTGCGCCGACATCCTCGGCGACCGTCAAGCCGTAATTGCTCGCGAACTGACAAAGATGCACGAAGAGGTGGTTCGTGGCTCGCTTTCCGAACTCGCGGCCCGTTATGCCGACACAAAGGTCAAAGGCGAGGTCGTGATCGTGATCGACCGGCTTAAAACCGGACAGGTTGAGCCCATAGCTCCGAAGTCGCTGACGAAACGGATCAGGACACTCGAGAAAGAGGGGCTCGATGCAAAAGCGGCGCTCAAGAAGGCGGCAAAGGAATTTGGATTGAGCAAATCTGAGGCCTACCGTCAGGTCATGGTCAAGGCCGACAAGACCGAAACGTAAAAAGGCCGGCAGTATTTCCAACTGCCGGCCCAGTGTTTTACGTCCGCACGCAGCCTAACGCTCTGTCAATTCCGGCGGAAGTGTTTTGTCCACTGCGGGCCGCGTTTTGAGGTCGGCCAACTCCCATAAGGTAAGCAGAATGGTTCGCGTCACTTTTTCCATTTTCTGGTAATCGATCTTGTCAGCATGATCACCGACGCCGTGATAGTCCTCGTGAACGCCGTCGAACCAGAAGGTAACGGGAATTCCATTGAGGGCATAGTTGAAATGGTCTGAGCGGAAAAAGAACCGTTCCGGATCCTTAGGGTCGTCGTATCGCGTATTGTAACCGAGGCCCAGATACGATCTGTTCGTCTGGTCAACGACTGCTCCGAGCGATGAACTCATCATGTCTTTGCCGATCACATAGATCTCGCTCTCACCCGACAGGTCTTTGTTCTTCGGATTCGTATCGCCGGGCTTTTTGCTGCGGCCGATCATATCAACATTCAACTGCGCCACGACCTGTTTGATATCGACGGTCGGGAACTTGTTAAAATATTCGCTGCCCCAAAGGCCCTTTTCTTCGCCGCAGTGCCATACGAAGAGGATCGATCGCTTCGGCCTGAGTTTGGTTTTGGCGAGTGCCTCGGCAATGCTGAGCACGGCAGTAGTGCCGGAACCGTCATCATCCGCCCCGTTAAAGATCTTGTCATCGCCGGGCACATTTGGGTTGATGCCGACATGGTCGTAATGCGCGCCGACGGCGACCATTTCGCCCTTTAGCACCGGATCACGGCCCTCCCAGACAGCGACGACATTCTGCGTCCATTTTGTTTCTACCTTCCCGGCCGTCGTCATCGATGCGGTCTTGTTCAGAACGAACGACGTGGCCGAGTCTTTTCCGGCGGATTCGCCTGCGAAAAGAGTATCCGCGACCGACGCTGAGACGAGCATCGACGGCATGGCGGCCTTTTCGTCAGGCGTATCGCGAAGTTTTTCGGGAAATGTCGTCCCGCGGCCAATAAAGCTGCGAAGCCGCGGCCAAAAACCCTGGACCTGGGGCGAGGCAATGACGATCATGCCTGCCGCGCCATTCATTTCGGCATAAGTCACGGGATCGGCCCAGTCGGTGCCCTTTACGCCTTTCAGGTCATCGTCCGTAATGCCTTTTGGCGGGCTCGTCGGCCGGTTTGGCCTCGGGAACCCGTCGCCATAAACGACGACGATCTTGCCCTTGACGTCAACGCCCTGATAGGCGTCGAAACCCTTTGCCTTGACCATCCAGCCGTTGCGCACATACACGAGCGGCGCGTTTACCGTCCCGTTGCCCGCTGCCCTGTAAAAATCCTGAAAGTATTGCAGCGGCTGGCCGCCGATCGATAATGTGTTAGCGGCCGGATCGACCACTTCGCTGTGCAAAGCGATCTTCTGAAAAAATGTGCCGTTATCGCCAGCGGGCTTAAAGCCCCAGCGGCTCAGGTTCATCGCGATGAATTTCGCGGTAAGGTCGAGGCCTCGCGACGGCGTGTCGCGACCCTCCATCTCGTCTGACGCGACAAAGTGCAGATATTCGCTGATCTGCTTAGCGGTGACGCCATCGGCGACCTTGCGTTCGGCCGCTGACAGTCGAACGACCGGCGTTTGTGCAAATGATTGAAGGACGAATACCGCGAGCAGCAGTAAGGCAGAAAAGGTTCGTTTCATATTTCTCCGGCGTGGCAAGCGACTGATACGCCGCCGGAGAAAATTTTGTTTCACGCCGGAGTGCCGATGATCGCGATCTTGTGCGAGTTTGCCAGGGCAGTCATTTCATCCCGATCAAAAACAAGTGTTTTGCCCGCCGTGACAGACAGGCACGTCGCACCGGCGTCTATCATCGCCTCGACGGTGGGAACGCCGACGACCGGCACATCAAAACGCATATCCTGATCGGGCTTGGCGACCTTGACGACCGTCAGCTTGCCGTTGGCCAGTTCGCCGGCCCGGCGGATGGCGGCATCGGTGCCCTCCATCGCCTCAATTGCGACGCACGCTCGCGAACGGACGACTATCGTCTGGCCGAGATCGAGGCCCGCAATGCCTGCGGCAACGTGCAGGCCGTAATCGATATTTTCGCGCTCACTTTTGTCTGGCGACCGACGCGTGAGCGCACCTGTTGGTGCGAGCTGATCACTGATAAAAAAAGTCGAATCGATCAATTCGATGCCTTCCTTGGCGAGTTCTGCGGCGACGCCGCCGATCAGGGCGTCGGTGTTGCGATGCGGCAAATTCCACAGCATCCTGACCATCCGCACGTCGGGCATCGCGCCTGAGAATATCTGCACATGCTTGACCTGGCCGGCCATTATCACTTTTTCGACGCTGTGTTTCTTAAAGAATGACAGCATCTTGCCCAATTGCCCGATGCCGACCCACGCCACGACGTCGGCCTCGCTCTCGATCCGCGCGTCAGTTTCTTCTTTGATCGCAGCGACAGCGAGCGAGGCGCCGGCGCGGCGGGCGCCCTCGGCAACCAGAAAAGGGAACTGTCCGTTCCCGGCGATCATGCCGTATCTCATCGGCGGTTATTTTAGCAGGAATCGTGTCAGGACAGCGGCATGTGAAAGAGATTTAGCTTTTCGCCGTCGTTGTCGATGATGTCTTGGAAGCGGAAGCCGAGCTTCTCCAGCAGCCCGACAGAGGCGTCATTATCGAGCGATGTGATCGCGAATACCTCTGTGAATCCAAGCTCCTCACGCCCGTATCGCAGCAGTTCCTGCGAGGATTCAAAACCGTAGCCTTGCCCCTCGTATTCCGGCAGGAACGCGAAACCAATGTCGGGCCCCGGCAGCGTGTCGCGGCGGACAAAGCCGCAGTTGCCGATCGGCGTGCCGTCCTTGAGGCAAACCGCATACATCGAATAGCCGTGCCTGAGATAATTGGCGAGAAATCGTTCCTCGATATACGCTTTCGCCGCCTCAACAGTGCGGACGCCGCGGTCGGCGATGTAGCGGTGAAACTTTGGCGTATTGATGAGCTCCAACACAAAAGCGGCGTCATCCGTGGTCATCTCACGGATGATCAGCCGCTCTGTTTCCGTTATCAAACGGCCTTTACTCATCAAAGGGAGCGATCTCGCCCGGCTTTCTGAGCATCTTGTTGACCTCGTCGAGGTGAACTTCCTCGAGCAGGATCATCTCGCGGGCATATTCCTCGAGGGCGACAGACACGCCTTCGGTGATCGACAGCAGTTCGTAATAGGCATTGAGCGTTGTGCGCTCGTGGTCGAGGCTCTCACGCAGGATGTCGCCGATGTCGTGCTTCTCAGTCTCGAGCAGCGGGCCGATCTTGAGGCTCGGATGCCCGCCGAGCATCGTGACGAATTCACCCGCCTTGTTCGCGTGGCCCATTGATTCGTCGGCATTTCCCTTTAGCCACGAGACTATCGGAATGCGGTTATAACCAAAGACCATCAGGCTGTAATGCGTGTAGCGCACCACGCCCGCGAGTTCGAGTTCGAGGATCTTGTTCAAGATGTCAATCGCGTTTTGCTTCTCAGTGTTGTTCATTTTAGATACTATAGCGCGGCCCGCGTTATCCTCGCCACGACGGCAGGCCTTTGGTGACTCGCCGGACATAAACGGACGATCCCTTTACCTCGACGACCTCGACCTTTTCACCTTGAGTAAGCGGATCTTCGTCATCTATCGGGAACGCGGTCCATGTTGAGCCATACACCTTGACCGCGCCCTCGTTTAATGCACCTTTGCTCGCGGTCGTGACCGTGCCTACTTTACCGGGCAGGGCATCAACGCCGGTTTTCATCCGGTCGATCTCGGAATGAGAAAAATATCGTGCAAATATCGTCCGCGACATCACCGTCAGGCCGATCGAGACGCCGGCGAAGACCAGAAATTGGAGCAGAAAATCGCCGCCCATCAAGCCGGTCAGCGCCGCCGCCCCGGCGCCGATGCCAAACCAGAACAGCACAAAGCCCATCGTGAAGATTTCCGCGATGATCAATCCCACGCCCAGCACCAGCCACAGGATCCAAAGATATTGGTCCATATTCGTTCTCAATATACGTTTTCAGTGCACAATGCACAATGCAGAATGCAAAATGGCGACTGTGCATTGTGCATTGTGCATTCTATAATTGCATTCGTGCTGGGGTGGCGGAACTGGTAGACGCACAGGACTTAA
>JAGOWF010000029.1 GCA_018060305.1 Pyrinomonadaceae bacterium | reverse complement strand
GTGAAAGATGCGTTAACTGAAGTTGTCAAATATTGGGATGAGATGCTCGGGACAATCGAAGTTCGCACACCTGACGAAGCATTGAATACGATCGTAAATCGATGGCTTTTGTACCAAACTCTGGCGTGCCGTGTTTGGGCGCGGTCGGCGTTTTATCAATCTGGCGGCGCTTTTGGTTTCCGCGATCAGTTGCAGGACGTGATGGCGCTGGTTTACGCAAAACCGAAGATCGCGCGTGCGCAGATCCTGAACGCCGCCGCTCACCAGTTCAAGGAAGGTGACGTTCAGCACTGGTGGCATCCACCGACGGGCCGCGGCGTGCGGACACGGATCTCGGATGACCTGCTCTGGCTGCCGTTTGTCACGAGTTTTTATGTAAAGGTAACTGGCGACACATCCGTGCTGGATGAGGTCGTGTCGTTTATCGAAGCTCCGCTTCTTAAGGACGGCGAGACCGATTCTTATACACAGCCAACTGTCTCATCAGAATCGGCGACTGTGCTGGAGCACTGCCTCCGGACGATGGACCGAAGTTTGGCCGTCGGCGTGCACGGCCTGCCACTGATGGGTGCGGGCGACTGGAATGACGGGATGAATTTCGTCGGGCACGAGGGGAAAGGCGAAAGCATCTGGGTTGGTTGGTTTCTGATCAACGCTCTCAGCGATTTCGTGCCCCTTATGAGTGGACGCAACGAGGAAGACCGGAAAACAAAATATCTCAAGCACATTCAAGATCTAAAGGGTGCGCTCGAAGCAAACGCTTGGGACGGAAACTGGTTTCGTCGAGCCTATTTTGATGACGGAACACCTTTGGGATCCTCGCTTAACGAAGAATGCCGGATCGATTCGATCGCACAGTCGTGGAGTGTCATTTCCGGCGGTGGAAATCTACACCAGGCGACGCGGGCAATGGCATCGGTCGATGAATACCTGATCCGCCGCGGCGACGGGATCATTTTGTTATTCACGCCGCCCTTTGACGATGGCCCCTTAAATCCCGGATATATCAAGGGCTATATTCCCGGAGTTCGTGAGAATGGCGGGCAATACACACACGCGGCGATCTGGACGATCATCGCCTATGCAATGTTGGGCGATGGCGATAAGGTGGGCGAACTTTTTGCACTACTAAACCCGATCAATCATACAGGCACGCGCGCCGGCCTGCACAAATATAAGGTCGAACCATATGTGGCAGCGGGCGACGTTTACAGTGAACCAATGCACGTTGGTCGCGGTGGTTGGACCTGGTACACCGGCTCGGCCGGCTGGCTCTATCGAGCCACGCTTGAAACCATGCTCGGCTTTCATCTGACCGGTGAAACGCTGACGATCGATCCTTGCATCCCCCGGAGTTGGCGCGATTTTGAGATCGATTATCGCCGAGGCGATACGATGTATCAGATCAAGGTCGATAATTCCGCCTGTGTTTGTCGCGGCGTCGCCGAGATCAGCCTTGATGGCGAAGTCCTGCCGTCAAATGAGGTCCCCTTGGCCGCCGACGGGCAAACGCATCAGGTTTCGGTTGTGTTAGGTGAACCAAAAGATGCCTGAAGCCGAAAACGCGCCGGTGCTCCCGCGCTGCTAGGATCTGCTCCCGTGAACCGCTCGATTGTAAGCTTCCCGACACAGTGCGATTTTGAAGAGTCCTAAACTGGAAATGGACAAACGGGGCAGTTTTTCCGCTATTGAAAGGCCGGGTTCGGCCGTGTTTATTGACGAGAGAAAACACCTACAAATGTCGCGTGTAATTACGCTCGTAAGGTGAAGGATCGCCGCATACACTACGAATATAGAATGGCGGTGGGAGGAGCTATATATGAGGTTCGCAAGCTTTTTAAAGTTGTTAGTATCGCTGCACAGCCTGAGGTTGATCGTTATTTCAGCCGTCACGATCATTTATATGGCGATGACGAACGCTAATTCGAAAAAGATCGAGGCCGTTAACGAAGAATCTGCCCCGATAACTATCGCGGAGAGTAATAATGTGATGGCTGCGGTTGAGATCGACGGCCTCGCTTTGCAGCCGACCGGGCGTGAGGAGAAATAAGAAGGAGGATCAAATGCAAACAGAAGCAGGACAAATGAAAGCAAAATCAGAAGGGTCTAGGGCCGCTGATCGCGGTTGCATCGTCGCCGTTTATGATAACCACGAGGACGCGGAGAAAGCTGTGCTTGAGATACAGAAGTCGGGATTCGACATGACGCAATTGTCCATTGTCGGCAAGGACTTCCATACGGAGGAAGATGTGGTCGGGTACTACAATAACGGCGATCGAATGCTGGCATGGGGAAAGCGAGGTGCCTTCTGGGGCGGGCTTTGGGGACTGCTCTTTGGGTCGGCGTTTTTCTTTATCCCCGGTGTCGGCCCCCTTCTTGTCGCCGGGCCCATCGGTGGATGGATCATAAGCGGACTCGAGGGAGCAGTAGTGGTCGGCGGCCTGAGCGCACTTGGCGCGGGGCTGTATGGTCTGGGAATCCCGGAAGACAGCATCGTGGAGTATGAGACACAGCTTAAAGCGGGCAAGTATCTTTTGATCTGTCACGGCGAACCGCACCAAATAAAAGCCGTCGAAGGCACACTTTCCAATACGGTTCACCACGGCATCGAGGGACACCCATTTCGCCTCTGATGGCGGACGGGCTCAATTCTGAAGGACTAAGATGACACCGACTCAAAAACTTGCCGAAATAGGCCAGAGCATTTGGCTGGATAATATTACAAGGGACATGCTCACTGGCGGTACGCTCGAGCACTACATTCAGGAATTCTCGGTCACCGGCCTAACGTCTAACCCGACGATCTTCAATCATGCGATAAGGAACAGTCACGACTATGACGACACCATTCGCCAAAAACTGAAGGACGGCAAGTCGGGCGAGGCCTTGTTGTTCGATCTCGAATTGGAAGATCTGCGGCAGGCGGCGGATCTGTTTCGTCCGATCCACGACAAGACGAGCGGCGTGGACGGCTGGGCATCGCTTGAGGTGTCACCAGTGCTGGCCAACGACACGGCAGGCACGATTGCGGCCGCCAAGGAACTCTTTGCGAGTGCCGAGCGGCCAAACGTCATCATCAAGATACCGGGGACCAAAGCGGGCGTCCCGGCGATCGAGGAATCGATATTCGCAGGCGTACCGATAAACGTGACGCTGCTGTTTTCCAGCGAGCAATATTTGGCGTCCGCCGAGGCATACATTCGAGGCATCGAGCGCCGTCTGGCGGCCGGCCTTAGATCGGATGTGCCCTCGGTGGCATCGCTTTTTGTAAGCCGGTGGGACGTGGCGGTAGCGGATCAGGTGCCAGCGATCTTGCGCGATCAGCTTGGCGTCGCGATCGCTCGGCGAACTTACAAGGCATACCGCGACGTGCTCGATTCGCCGCGATGGCAGCGCATCTTCAATGCTGGCGCACGCCCCCAACGCCTGCTCTGGGCCAGCACCGGCACCAAGGACCCCAAAGCCTCGGACGTTTTATACGTCGAATCGTTGATAGCGCCGCTTACGATCAACACATTGCCCGAGGCCACGCTCAAAGCGTTTGCGGATCACGGTCGGATCGGACCTGTTATGTCGGCAGATGGCGGCGATTGCGAGGCAGTCCTGGCAAAATTTGCCGAGATCGGGATCGACACAGACGCACTTGCGGATCAGCTCCAGAAGGAAGGGGCCGAATCATTCGTCAAATCGTGGAACGAATTGATCGAATCCACAACGTCCAAGGGCGAGCAGCTTACGAAAGCCGGTTCGGCCTGAAAGCTGATCGGGCAAAATGGGAATCATGAAAGCGGCAGCACCCGTTAAGGAAGGCAAAATGAACGTGAGTCCGCTGGCGGGAAGGCCGGCCGAGGCCTCGATGCTGGTGAATGTTCCGCGGCTCATCACCGCTTATTATGCCGAGGCACCGGACGCCTCGATCGCCGAGCAGCGAGTGCGGTTCGGCACTTCCGGGCATCGCGGTTCCGCCTTTGACAAGGCCTTCAACGAGCGGCATATCCTCGCTATAACAGAGGCAATTTGCCTATATCGAAAGTCTAAGAAGATCGATGGCCCGTTATTTCTCGGCATGGACACACATGCGCTCTCGGTGCCGGCCCTCGCAACCGCTCTTGAGGTTCTCGCAGCAAATGGCATTGACGTCATGCTTGCAAAAGATGACGAATATACACCTACACCCGCCATCTCACATGCGATCCTGACCTACAACAAAGGCCGAAAAACCGGCCTTGCGGACGGCGTTGTGATCACGCCGTCGCATAATCCGCCCGATGACGGCGGCTTCAAATATAACCCACCGCACGGCGGCCCTGCCGAGGCCACTATAACAAACCGGATCGAGGCGAAGGCGAATGAGTTTCTCGAGAATAAAGTTAGCGGCATCAAACGGATCCCTTACGAGCGAGCATTGAATGCCTCGACCACGCATCGGCACAACTATCTCGACGCATATACGCAAGACCTACTGAACGTGATCGACATGGAGGCAATTCGCGACGCGAAGATCAGCCTTGGGGTCGACCCGCTTGGCGGCGCGGGCGTCCATTATTGGCCACGCATTGCAGAGCCATACGGATTGGACCTGACCGTCGTCAATAAGGCTGTCGATCCAACCTTCAGGTTTATGACGGTCGATCGCGACGGCCAGATACGGATGGATCCGTCATCGCCGTATGCAATGCAGCGGCTTGTCGGGCTGAAGGACAAGTTTGATATTGCGTTTGCATGTGATCCGGATCATGACCGGCATGGAATCGTTACGCGAAGCGCCGGACTGCTTCAGCCAAACCATTATCTCGCCGCTGCAGTCTATTATCTCTTCCGGCATCGGCCGAATTGGAGCAACGATGCAGCGGTGGGCAAGACACTCGTCAGCAGCCGGATGATCGACCGGGTCGCGACGAAGCTCGGGCGCAGGCTTTACGAGGTGCCGGTTGGCTTCAAGTGGTTTGTTGAAGGTTTACTCGACGGCTCGCTTGGCTTTGGCGGCGAAGAGAGCGCGGGGGCGTCGTTTCTGCGGCACGACGGAAGCGTTTGGACGACTGACAAGGATGGAATCACACCGGCGTTGCTCGCCGCCGAGATCACGGCGAGGACGGGACTTGACCCGGGCGAGATCTATCAGAAACTCGCTGCCGAATTCGGTGAGCCGATCTATGAGCGGATCGATGCTCCGGCTACGCCTGAACAAAAGGCGATATTGAAAGATCTATCAGCAGCGCAGGTCAAAACAAAGGAGCTTGCGGGCGAAAAGATCGAGGCCGTGCTCACCACAGCTCCGGGCAACGACGCCAGGATCGGCGGGTTAAAAGTGGTCGCAAAAAGCGGATGGTTCGCCGCCCGCCCGTCGGGAACCGAGAGCATCTACAAGATCTATGCGGAGAGCTTTGTGGGCGAAAGTCATCTCCGACGCATTCAAGACGAGGCACAGGCCATAGTTAACGAAGCCATCGCCTAAGCGGCGGCGTCGGAGGAAAAGAAAGTGAAAAAGGACACACAGATCAACTGCCTGTTTGTGGATATCGGCGGCGTTTTGCTAACGGACGGATGGAATACGAATGCCCGAAAACTAGCGGCGGCGAAATTCGATCTTGACTTTGCCGAAACGGAGGATCGCCACCATATTGTATTCGCGGTTTACGAGGAAGGAAAACTCTCGCTGGACGAATATCTGGATCGAACGGTTTTCTTCGAGAAGCGTCCGTTCACGCGCGATCAATTCCGGGAATTCATGTTTGCGCAATCCGAGGCGGACGCCGAGATGATCGAGTTGGTTCGCGCTCTTAAGGGAAAGTACGGATTGAAAACGATAGTGGTCAGCAACGAAGCACGCGAACTGAATGCTTATCGGATCAAAAAATTCAATTTGGACGAGTTTGTCGATGCCTTTGTTTCTTCATGCTTCGTCTGCATGCGAAAGCCGGATGAGCGCATCTTCCACCTCGCTCTCGACCTTGCGCAAGTGCTGCCTGAGCAAATCGTCTATATCGAAAACACGGCAATGTTTGTCGATATTGCGGAGGGAATGGGCATAAACGGCATTCGTCATACGGATCATGAGTCAACCCGCATACGATTGGAGGCGTTTGGATTGTCGAATGAAAGGGGAGCCATCCATACAACTGGCCGCTAAACCTGAAAGCCTGCTCTTCGGAATTTTACGAGTTAAGGCCGGGAAATTGCTGCTGATCGTCTCTCCGCTGCTGCTGATGATAGCAGCGGCTTATATTCAATGGGCCATTGTCGGCTTGCCAGAGTTACCGACGATTCCAATCGTGACACCCGAAACTGCGACAGAGCCTTTCGGGTTTCCGGCGTGGCTGCGTGTCACCCATTACGTCAATCTATTCTTCATCATCCTGCTCGTTCGCAGCGGCCTGCAGATCCTCATGGACCACCCGCGTTTGTACTGGAACGTCCACTGCACGCCCGGCACTGAATGGCTCAGATTCACTTCTATCGAAGTTCCTAAAGATCGTGTGTGGACGGCGAAAGACGACTCTCGCTACCTGTCACCATGGATCGGCCTGCCCGGTTACCGACACACGATCGGCATGGCCCGTCACTGGCATTTCCTAAGCGTGCTTTTCTGGGTGGTGAACGGCCTCGTCTATGCAGTTCTCTTGTTCGCGACCGGACATTGGCGGCGTTTGGTGCCCAATTCATGGCAGATCATCCCCGACGCATGGGGCTACTTTGTTTATTACGCCACATTCCATCTGCCGCCGGAGCCGAACGGCTTTTACCATTACAACGCCCTCCAGCAGTTGGCATACTTCGGCGTGGTGTTTATTCTCGCGCCGCTGGCGATCCTGACCGGGCCATCGATGTCGCCGGCCCTGACCAACCGGTTCAAGTGGTATCCAAAGCTGCCCGGCAACAGGCAGATCGGACGGTCGCTTCACTTTCTTGTCATGTGTGCCTTCGTCGTTTTCCTCATCGGCCATGTCGCGATGGTGGTTATCACGGGGTTTGTCCGAAACATGAACCACATCGTCACTGGCACGGATGAAACCGTTATGGCCGGGGTCTATCTTGGTGTGTTGGGGATCGCAGTGATCGTGGCGGTCAATGCCTTAGCCAACTGGCTGGCATGGCGCCGCCCGCGCCTCGTGCAGCGCGTCGCCAAGGCAATTGTTACGCCGGTGATGTCGCTGCTTCTCAACCGAGCCGCTCCGCAGGCGGAGTTTAGCCGCGAAGACATTTCGCCGTTCCTATGGGCAAACGGAAAGATGCCAACCAGCCAGGAATGGAAAGCGCTGGCGGCTGACGACTTTAGGGACTATCGATTGAAAGTTTATGGCCTGGTGGACGATCCGGTCGAATTGTCACTGAATGAACTCCGGGCAATGGCATCGAAGACGCAGATCACGCTGCACCATTGCATTCAGGGCTGGTCGGGCATTGCCGAATGGGGCGGATTGCCAATGGCAGACCTAATCCAACTTGTTAAGCCGCAGCCAAATGCGAGGGCGGCCGTTTTCCACTCGTTCGGAGATGGCGTCGCGCTGCACGAGGGCGTCGAGGGCGTTCGATATTACGACAGTTTGTCGATGGAGAATGCTGAAAACCCGCAAACTCTGCTGGCATTTGAGATGAACTACAAGCCGCTCACTCAACTGCACGGGGCACCGCTGCGTCTGCGTGTCGAGAATCAACTCGGCTTCAAAATGGTCAAGTGGATCCAGGCGATCGAGTTTGTCGAGGATGTAGGATCGGTCGGCAAAGGCGAAGGCGGATTCGCGGAGGATTACGAATATTTCGGTGAGCTGGCAAATATTTAACCGTTAATGCGAAAAGCAAATTTCGGATCAGAAATGACTTCGAGTGGGAAAAGAGAAATGTTTCGAATTGGCGTTGCCGCCGACCATGGCGGTTTTGAATTGAAAGCTCAACTCACGGAATCTTTGGTAAAAGCCGGATACGAAGTGGTTGATTTCGGAGCCAGCGAGTTGGAATACGGAGATGACTATCCGGATCTTGTAGTCCCAATGACTAGGGCCGTTGCCAGTCATGACGTTTCCCGGGGACTCGCTGTTTGCGGAAGCGGCGTCGGAGCCTGCGTTGTCGCCAACAAGGTGCCCGGCGTGCGTGCGGCGCTGATCACGGACGTGTATTCGGCGCATCAGGGCGTCGAGGATGATGACATGAATGTAATGTGTCTCGGCGGACGGGTCACGGGGCCGGCGTTAGCTTGGGATCTGGTGCAGGCGTTCCTGAACGCCCGATTTAAGGATGACGAGCGCTTCAAGCGCCGTCTGGCGAAGGTTACGGCCTTGGAAAGGTGATTAGGCCTAACCTAAAGGAGATAAAAATAATGGGATCATTAACAGATACAAATATCATTCGCGAGCGTGCGCGCAGAGACCTTGAAGACGGGGCCGTGACGCCGGATTACAAACTCGACAAAGCCGAGGCTGTAAACCTGCTGAACGGCGCGTTGGCAACCGAGATCGTTTGCGTTTTGCGCTACCGGTTTCACTACTTTATGGCGAGCGGCATCCACCGCGAAGGCGCTGCGGCCGAATTTATTCAGTATTCCAATGAAGAATTGGGCCACGCCGATCTGCTCGCCGAGCGAATAAACCAACTCGGAGGCAAACCCGAAATGGACCCCGTCAAGATCGCGGCGGCGAGCCACTCTGAATATGTCGAGGGCACGTCGCTGGAGGACATGCTGCGCGAGGACCTGGTTGCCGAGCGCATCGCCATCCAAACGTATCGCGAAATGATCGATCATTTTGGCGAAAAGGACCCGACTACTCGGCGCTTACTGGAAACGATCCTCGCGGTCGAAGAGGAGCATGCGGACGATATCGCTGATCTGCTTTTCACCGCGACGAATGCTTGATCAGCGCCGGTTGTTAGGCAGTTAAAAATAAGAATTCTTGGAGGAAGAAATGGAAAATACATTTGGCAGCAGTGCCACGATCAGAACCGCCGAAGGATCGGCGAGAACCAAAGCGGACGCAACGAGCCCCGCCTATCAGGCATTTCAAATTCTGCGGATAGCCTTTACGGTCGCGCCGATCGTAATGGGATTGGACAAGTTTTTTCACCTGTTGGTGAATTGGGATCAATACCTGCCGAGCTTTGTAAACAATATGCTCGGCGGCCGCGGGCATGAATTCATGTACGTCGTCGGTGTCATCGAGATCGTCGCCGGCATCGGCGTTTTTCTCATGCCACGGGTCTTTGCGTATGTTGTCGCGGCGTGGCTGGCGCTGATCATTATCAATTTATTGATGATCCCCGGCTATTTCGATGTGGCAATGCGTGATTTTGGCTTGCTTCTTGGCGCGCTCGCTCTCGCGCGTTTGAGCCAGGAGCCGTCAATTCAGGCAGGTTAGGATTCACGCGGCGAATGTTGTTACGCGGAGCAACTCCGCGACGCTCCACGCTTGGGCGGCGGCGCCGCGTGGGGAGTGAGGGGCGTCGGCGTCGAATATTTCTGAGATATTGCCGAGCATGGTGTTAGTGAGATGATCGGTGAGCGGCGCGAGGATTTCGGCGATGCGGCGCGATGCGCGGGCGTCGTTTGAGTGGGTCCGGCGGTAGGCGTCGATGAATGGGCCGATCAGCCAGCTCCAGACTGTGCCCTGATGATAGGCGGCATCACGCACGTCGGGCGGGCCTTCGTAGCGGCCGACATAACGCGGGTCGCGCGGCGAGAGCGAGCGAAGGCCGAATGGTGTCAAGAGTTCGTCCTCGACCTTTTTCACGACTTTACGAGCCGTAGCGGCATCGATCATCGTGTGCCGCAAGCTGACGGCGAAGATCTGGTTCGGGCGGACGGATGCGTCGCATTTGTCGCCATCGATCACATCAAACAAGCACCCATCGTCATCGTTCCAGAAGTTTCGCCGAAAGGCCGCTTTGGCCTGCGCTGCCATCGAGCGATATTGTTTGGCTCCTGCAGCGTCGTCGAACTGATCTGCGAGGTCAGCCATAATGCACAACGCGTTGAACCACAATGCCTGAATTTCCACAGGTTTGCCGAAACGCGGCGTGATGACATCGTCGCCGACTTTTGCGTCCATCCACGTAAGTTGTGTGCCGGGCCCGCCTGCCATGAGCAGCCCGTCAGAATCCACGCGGATGCCGTAACGTGTTCCGCGAATGTGCCAGTCGATGATATCGACAAGTTTGTCGAATAGTTCGCTGCGAACGAACGCGAGATCGCCCGACGCCGCGACATAGGCTCGGATCGCTTCGAAATACCACAGCGTCGCATCGACGGTGTTGTATTCGGGCTGTTCGCCGGCGTCAGGGAAGCGATTTGGCAGCATTCCCTGTGAGATCTGGTGTGAGAATTCGAGCAGGATGCTGCCGGCGATATCGGGGCGTTTCGTCGTCAATGTGAGGCCCGTAAGGGCGATCATCGTATCTCGGCCCCAGTCGGAGAACCAGTGATATCCGGCGATGACCGTGTGACCCGAACCGCGTCGAACGATGAATTGGTCGGCGGCGAGGACGAGTTGGCGAGCTACTGCATCTTTTCTTTCGGAGGTGGCGATCAGGCGTGCTCGACGACGAATCTCGGCGGTTTCGAATTCCTTATGATCTGAAACTCGGCGCTCTTCGCACGAAGCGATCACAACCGCGGGTTCCGAGAGGTCAAAGTGTAGGACACACGGCTGAAACAGGTCTTCGCGATGGTCAAAGCCGCGTTCTTTCTCGATCGCATACTCAAAATCACGATACCAGTAGCCCGAAGCATGCACCTCGGCAGCGTTATTCTCGAGATGCAGCGTCGGAAGATCGGGATAAGGCGTGAGACTGACGAGGCCGTCTGTCGATTGATAGCTTCGGTCAAACGACGCGTCCTCGTGCCGCAGATGATGATGGTCGCGAAACGCGAGCAGCGGCCGCAATTCGAGACGAATATCCGCGGTCGGTTCGCCGAGCACCGACCAGCGGCAAACGGTTGTATTCTCGCCATCGACCATGAAGACGGTTCGCTCGATCCTTATGCCATTCACGTCGTATGTCCAAATGGGAAACGGATCGCGGCGAAAGTCGGTGAGGAGCCCGTAACCGTTCGGATCGATCGTGTCAGGATACTGGTTCGATGAGAGTTCGAAGCGGACGTCGCCGATGATGAGGGCTTCTTCGAACTTTGAAAGCAGGACCATCCGCCCGAGCGGCGGCCGCGTCGCGGCGACCAGCAGGCCGTGATAGCGACGCGTATTCGCACCGGCAACGGTTCCCGACGCGTATCCGCCGATGCCGTTCGTCTCCAGCCATTCGCGTGAGAACGAACTCTCGCGATCAATGCATAGATCCCGCCCAGTATTGATCATGGTCTAAGTAAATGATACATTTCCGGGCCTTTATGCGGGCAATTCTGTTACAAAAAAGGCGAGGCCGAAGCCTCGCCGCAAAATTGGGAGCATCAAGGGAGCAAACTACGGCCCGATATAAGCCGACGGAACCGGAACATCCGAGCCGAGGCCGAAATTGAATGCGGCGAAACCGCTTGTGGTCTGGTTTATGTACCATGTGCCGTTTCGGTAAACGGCCGCATCGGTCTGGCCGTCGCCGTCGTAGTCCGCAGGGACGAGCGTGTCGGCGGAGGTGCCGAAGCTCATGTAGCTTGGCTGTCCGTTGGAGCTTTTCAGGATGTACCACGTCCCGTCTCTGAATACGGCGGGATCGGTCTTGTTGTCGCCGTCGTAGTCTGCCGGGACGAGTTTATCGCCTGTCGTACCCCAGCTTCGATATTGAGGCTGGCCGTTTGAGCTTTGCAGGATGTACCAGATACCGTCGGACGGCCTGAATACGGCCGCATCGGAGCGCTCGTCGCCGTCAAAGTCACCCCTGACCGGCGTATCGCCGGTAGTGCCCCAATTGATCGTCACGAAATCGACGCCGGGCTGAGACGATGGACGGTAAAAGAACTGCCCCTGTCCGCCCGTAACGCGATAGACGGCCACATCGTCCTTGCCGTCGCCGTCCCAGTCGCCTACAACCGAATGCACATCGCCCGTTCGCCCAAACTGCTCGATCTGAAACTGTCCGTCTGAGCTTCGGAGGACGTAAAACATCGCTCTGTCCGGATCGGACGGGTCCTCACGCCATACGGCGATGTCCGCCTTACCGTCGCCATCGTAATCCGCTGTTGTGAGCTTGTCGATCTCGATGCCCCATTCCGTCGCATAGCTCGTTCCATCCGAACTCTTGCTGATATACCAGAAGTTTGCCGCCGGATCGGGCATGGGCCGAAACACCGACCGATCCGCACGCCCGTCGCCGTCAAAATCGTACGGTGTTCGCTGCGTTGTCGCAGGCGGGAGGAAGACCACGCCGCCGCCGCCGCGGCTAGGATTTGCGGCATTGACAGGGATGTTCGACGACGTCGCGCCAGCTGTCGTGAAAGGAGCACGGATCAGGATCGGCGGCTCGAGTTCGCTCCGCCCCGCAATTATCGCGGTCTGCCCATCGGCGCTGATATCGACGTGCTCAAACGCTTCAGTGCCTGCCGGGAGCGGAAGCGGTTGGATATTTGACGTCGATGTAAACGGGGCCGAGATCGCGCTGGCAACATGGAGCGACGAGCTCACTGCGATCGCTTTTGAGCCATCGGGCGTCACCTTAATGCCGTCTACGCCCGAGAACGCTGGAAGAAATTCAGGCGTTGATGCGGCGCTGAAGGGAGCATTAAAGATAAAGATAGTCGAGGTGATACCATTCGAACCCGTAGCAAGAAGAGTGTTTCCGTCCGGCGTGATCGCGAGCGACGGCCTCAGTCCCGTGCTGATGTTGATCGTAAAGGCAACCGAAGTGTAAGGAGGATCTAGGACTGAGATCCCTGTCGAGTGGCGAATAAAGGCTCGTCCCGCGGCATCGAAAACGATAGCTTGGCTCGTGTGCGGCCATATAAAGCCGGGCAGGGTGACTGAAGTTATCGTCGAAGCTGCGTTAAACGGAGCCTGGATCACCTTGACCGCACTGGTGTTGCCGCTTGCCAGAGCGACGTTCTGTTGTGGCGGCACGGCTATCGATCCCGAACCGTTATAGCCTGCCGCAGATGTGCTGATCGTCGATTGGAGTACTCCGTCAGAAGCGCGGACGACGAATATCCTAGAGTGATTGAAATCACCCACCAGCACCGTGTTGTTGCCCGCTGCGGCGATACCATGCGGTTCCGCATCGGCGGGAAGGCCCTGCGTTAGGGCTTGGCTAGCTGGAGCGTTGCGTGGGTCGTTATACCTTACGATAGCTCCGCCGCCTCCCGTTATGCCTTGAGAGAGCATTGCGGGTTGTCCGCCCGTCGGCGGCGTTGGTGACGCAGGTGGGGTCGGTGTGATAGTTGGCGTCGGTGACGGTGTCGGTATTGGTGAAGGGGTTGGCGTTACTGATGGTGTCGGCGTGCCGCCGGGGCAGGGGGCCGACGGGGTGCCGGGCTGCTCGACGTAGATGTATGCGGCATGATCGGTATTGCCCGTGTCGCGGAAGGAACCCACGGTAGCGGTGCCGTCTGAGGCGATCCCGACTCCGTTGCCGAAATAGAGGGCCGTTGGCCCGCCCTGGATGCGCTGACGCAGCGTCCAATTGGAGCCGGAACGGTCAAAGAAGTAGGCGTTGCCCGGCGGCATGGCTGGGGGCGTGCTTGAAGGGACCTCTCGTCCGACGACGATCCTGTCGCCGGAGATCGCAACGCTGCCGCCAAACAGGTCGCGGTCGATGTCGCAGCCTTGCAGCTTCTGAGCTTGGGCCCAGGTGCCGCCGCTGCGCGTAAACACATATGCCGAACCCTGTGTTGGATCGATAAAATTGTCCAGCGGCATTGATCCGACGACGGCAGTCTCACCCGAAAGGGCGACGCTTATGCCGAAATGGCCCGATGGGATCGGATCGGACGGCACCAGTTTCTGCTGTTCACTCCATGTGCCATTTCGGACATAGACGTAGGCTGAGCCGCTAGCTTCGCCTCCGTCGTCGTCCGCAAAGGAGCCAATGATCACCGTCTGGCCTGCGAGGGCGACACTGTAGCCAAAAAAGTCGTTGTCTGCTCCGTCACTTGCCGCCAAACGCTGGTCAAACGCCCACACGCCCGCCGATCTGGCGAAAACATAGGCAGCGCCCCGAAAATTTGGTCCCGCGCCGTTGGCTCCGACGATAGCCATGTCTCCGTCAACGGCTACGGACCTGCCAAATTGAAAGTTGATGCCCTCGCCGCCGGCATCGGGAGCTAACAGTCGCGCTTGCTCCGTCCAGTTCGTCCCGCTTCTAACAAAGACATACGCGGAGCCGCGGCCCGTCGAACCAGTTATCAGAGACGCCATGGCTCCGACGACGATCGTATCGCCGGAGATCGCGACCGAGTAGCCAAAGAGCGAAGCTTCGGGTGAGGCATGGCTCGGAATAAGCTTCTGCTGCTCCGTCCACGTCGTGCCGCTCCTGACAAAAACGTATGCGGAGCCACGCAGACCGGCGTCGGTGCGGGCCCCGACGACGGCGGTGTTGCCGGAGATGGCTACGCTCAGTCCCATCCCGGTATTGCCGTCGCTTGCGGTCAATCTCTGCTGCTGCGTATATACTCCGCCGCCCTCCGGGCTCGTGGCGATGGAATTGTAGAGTTCATCGAGTCCCTCAGTGTTCCTCAGATACTCAGCCGCGGCCGGTCCCGTGAGCGTCGGTAGAATCTCGGTCGTCGCGCTCGGATCGGCGGCCGATATGGAATTTGCATTCCAATCGATGAGAAAACCGCCAAGTGCAAAAGTCAGTGTGAAAAGTATAGTGATTCGATGCAGCATAATATTCTCCCTGTTCGGCCACATGAGTGCTTACGTCCATATGCGTGGAAGCCACGACAACTCTGCCAAAAAAATAAAGATATTTGTTTTTGCTCCGAAAAACGCTAGACTTTGATATAAGTC
>JAGOWF010000028.1 GCA_018060305.1 Pyrinomonadaceae bacterium | reverse complement strand
TCCTGCGTGTCGGCGGTAATCATAAGGGAGATGCCTTGGGAAAAGACGAAATTAGGGTGCGGACCGGCGTTGTAACAATGAAAACGCTGACCATCGAGTTCGAAAGTCCCGCCCGCGACCTTGCCGTGCGGCGCCGGAAAAGTCGATACGATGCGAGCGTTCTCAAAAACCGAAGTGTATAGTTCCATCGCATCTTCGGCCTGATCGTTGAACATAAGGAAGGTCGTTATCTTCTGGTTCATTTATTTTTCTCCAAAGTTTGTTTGACCCTGAACTTTACTATTTTCGCTATGAGTTTTGATGGCAGTGGCTCATCGAGAGGGAACTGAACCGTTCCCTTCGATGTTTTATAGGCTGCCAGGTCTCCAGCGAACGCCCCGATGCCGTCTGCACCGGGATAAAAGCCAATGTGCCTTGCATATCCGGCGAAATATACAAGCGAGCCATTTAGTTTGAACGTAGGGATTGCATAGCTGATCGTTTCTTCCGCCTTCGGAGCCGCCCGCCTTATCGTCTCACGAATCTCGACCAGTTTCTTCTGAACGTCCGGCGGAAACTCAGCGATGTATGCATCGATATTTTCTGCTTTGTTTCTCATTAATTTGTATGCGCTTTGGCGTGCATCGATTCAAGAAGGCTGTCGAGCATGTTGTATCCGTCCGCTACACCGCGTTCCATACCCGACGCGATCATTCCGTCACGATCCTGGACGGACTGGAACACCGACTGATGCACAAGTCGCGAGCGGCCGCCGCCGAGGCCCTCGAATCTGGTCGTTCCCATGATCACGTGGCCCTTCTCGGGCAACCCGTCGAACTCGAATGTGCCGATGATCCGCTCGGGCGACAACACTTCATGATAAACACCGTGAAAGGCGTAAACGTGGCCATCGCGCTCGTGCAGAAATCGATATGAACCACCGTCCACCGCATCCATCTTTTCGATGGTCATGATCAGATCGTCCGGGCCGACCCATACTTAATTAAGTCAATACCGAAATAAAAAAAATAAAATAGCCACGAATTACACGAATTTCACGAACAAGAGGCCTTTCTCCTAATTTGTGAAATTCGTGTTATTCGTGGCTAAAGTTTTTACAATGATGTCGCGATCGCTTCGTCAAAGATCTCTAGAGCTACATCTACGTGTTCCTTTGCCAAGATCAGGGGCGGCGACCATCGGATGCCGTTGGTGCCGCAGCCGAGGATTATCAGGCCGCGTTCGTAGCATGCGTATTCGATCTTGTCACGCAGTTCCGGTGCCGGCTTGAGCGACTGCTTGTCGGTCACGAACTCAACACCGAGCATCATCCCGAGGCCGCGAACATCACCGATGCAGTCGTATTTGTCTTTGAGCCGGGCGAGCCCGGCTTCCAAATAAGCTCCGACCTCGCGGGCGTTTTCGATCAGTCCGCCTTCGAGGAGTTCGATGGTCTTCATCGCCGCGGTCAGCGCGACAGGATTGCCGCCAAATGTCGAAGCGTGCGCCCCCTTGTGCCAGTCCATGATGTCGGCACGAGCGATGCAGGCGCCGATCGGCATGCCTGAGCCCAGCCCCTTGGCGAGGCACATGATGTCGGCCTTGACGCCGTCGTGGTGGTCGAGCGCGAACATCTTTCCCGTCCGGCCCATGCCCGACTGGACCTCGTCCACGATCAGCATGATGCCGTGCTCGTCGCAGATGCGGCGAAGCTCCTTAACAAACGCGGTCGGCGCCGGAATGTAGCCGCCTTCGCCCTGCACGACCTCCAAGACGATACCTGCGACCTCTGCCGGCGGCGTTGTGGTCTGAAATACGCGGTTTTCGAGCCATTTGATGACATCGTGCGTGATCGTTGCCTCATCGGTCGGCATATCGGTCGCAAAATGCCGGAACTTGTTCGGATACGGAATATGGACGACGTCCAACGCCTGGCGCATGAATCCGAGTCGCTGCGCCTTTTTCGAACTGGTCAGCGACAGGGCTCCGAGCGTTCGACCGTGAAAGGATCCATAGAACGACACGAACTTCTGCCGCCGCGTGTGATACATCGCGAGCTTGAGGGCGGTTTCGATCGCCTCGGCTCCGCTGTTGGCAAAGTGCGTGCGGGTGGGGCCGTCGATCGGGCAGATGCGTTCGAGCGTCTTGCCCAACTCGGGCATATGGCGATAGTAATAATCGGTCCCGCAGAAATGAATGAATTCATTCACCTGCTTGGTGATCGCCGCAACGACCTCCGGATGGCAATGCCCGGTCGAGCACACGGCGACGCCCGCGTTGCAGTCCAAAAAGGTGTTCCCGTCCGGGTCCTCGACCCAAACGCCGTGAGCGCGGTCAACGACGAGCTTGTAATCCGGCCGCGGATAGCTCGGCGTGACATAGCGCTCGTCACCTGCGATGATCTCAAGCGATTTTGGCCCCGGCAGGGCAGTTTTGATAATGGGACGCTGTAATTCTGTTGATGGTGTCATGATCTTTCTCCTATCCGTTTCAAAGCACGCGCGAGAGCGGGTAATAAACGATCCATATCTCCTCTTCATCAAGCGTTTCCATCAGGAAAGCCTTGACCTCACTCAGAAGCTCCACGAGATGGGTGTGATGCCGCTCGTTGTCGGTATCTAATTGGAAATCACTGAAGAGTATACGAATGGCATCTTCGACGATGTTCGTGTGATGAGCTGATGCGAAAAGTCCGGCGAAGGGAGCAGTCAGAGTTGCCCCGCCGCGTTGGCGGGCAAATTCCTCTGCCATCCAGTCAATGGCTACTTGATATTTGAGAAGGTCGGAGCGAAGAGGTAGAAATATCTCAACGCGGGTCCTTTTCTCGGTCGGCACGCCATTGCTCCAGGAACTTCGCAGCGCGCTCAGGGAACTCCCTCATCCGTCGGAGCGTTTCTTCGCTCGAATTCGACGTAAAGTAGGGATGTATCGGATGCCGTGCTCGTGTAGAGTCCGCACCAACCTGTCGCTGCTTAGTTTTGTTTTGTATCTTATTCATACCAATACTCACAAATTGTGTACAACGCGAAACCGATAAGATCAGTCGCCGGCAAACAGGTGTGCGCGCTGCTGGATGGGGCGAAGGGTCGATATGCAGCGCGGTGTCATTATGGGTGCAAATATAACAGACAATTGGCGGGGATTCAATAGGTCTAATAGTATGGACTAATGGAAAAGCCGGAAAATACAAATCGCCTGATCGACGAAACCTCGCCATACCTGCTCCAACACGCGCACAATCCTGTGGATTGGTATCCGTGGGGCGACGAGGCGTTTGAGAAGGCCAAGTCAGAGGATAGGCCCGTCCTCGTATCTATAGGTTATTCCGCTTGTCATTGGTGCCATGTAATGGAGCACGAGTCGTTTGAAGATGAGGCTACAGCGGCGATCCAGAATGAGAACTTCATCAACATCAAGGTCGATATGGAAGAGCGGCCGGACGTCGATCAGATCTATATGAACTTCGTCCAGTTGACGACGGGCCGCGGCGGCTGGCCGATGAACGTCTTCCTCACGCCTGACAAGCGGCCGTTCTTTGGCGGGACGTATTTTCCGCCGAGCCCGCGTTACGGAATGCCGTCGTGGCAGCAGATACTGATAAGCATTGCCGAGGCGTATCGAGACCGCCGCGATGAGATCGAGCACTCGGCGACCGAGATCGTCGGCGAACTGCGCAGGATGTCGATCGTTGAAACGGCCGGCGGGCTTTCTGACACGATGCTTGATTCGGCGTATGCGTCATTTATTCGCACGTTTGACGCCACGAACGGCGGTTGGGGCGGCGCGCCGAAGTTTCCACAGGCGATGTCGATCGAGTTTCTGCTGCGATACCATCATCGCACCGGGGAAGAGAAAGCCCTTGAGATGGTCACGCAAACGCTTGACAAGATGGCGATGGGCGGTATTTACGATCAACTCGGTGGCGGCTTTCACCGCTATGCGGTCGATGCGATCTGGCTGGTGCCGCATTTTGAAAAGATGCTCTATGACAATGCCCAACTGGTTCGCGTGTACCTTCACGCATATCAGGTGACCGGCAGCGATCTCTATCGGCGTATCGCTGTCGAGACCCTCGAATATGTCAGGCGTGAGATGCTCGACGCCAGCGGCGGATTCTATTCCTCACAGGACGCCGACAGCGAGGGTGAAGAAGGGAAGTTCTTCGTATGGACGCCGAAAGAGGTCGAAGAGGTGCTTGGGAAAGATGCGGCTGTGTTCTCTGAGGCGCATGACGTGACTGCGTCAGGTAATTTCGAAGGGAGCAACATTCTGAACCTCAAGGATCCGGTCGCTACCGCTCCCGGTTCTGACGGGAGGGACATCTCCAGACAGAAACTGTTTGAGCATCGTGAAAAGCGTATCAAGCCCGGCCGTGACGAGAAGGTGTTGACCGCGTGGAATGGGCTGATGCTGGCGGCGTTTGCGGACGCAGCAGGCGTGTTGGGCAGCGAAGATTACTTAGAGATCGCAAAACGCAACGCCGACTTTATTCTCACTCAACTAGAGAATGACGGCCGTTTGCTGCGGACGTGGAAAGACGGCCAGGCAAAGCTTAACGGCTATATCGAGGATTACGCAAATGTGATCGACGGCCTCCTGGTCTTATATCAGGTCTCCGGCGAGGCCAGATACCTGACGGATGCTCGGCGGCTGGCCGACACGATGATCACGGAGTTTTGGGATCCGGACGGCGGCGGGTTCTTCTTCACTTCGAATGACCACGAGGAGCTGGTTTTGCGCAATAAGGACTTTTACGACAACGCCACGCCGTCGGGCAATTCTGTTGCCGCTGACGTGCTGCTGCGGCTCGCAAAGCTGACGGCTGACGACAGATACGAGCAGTTCGCAGCCGCAACATTGCGTCTCGCTGCCTCGCAGATCCGCCGCCATCCTCAAGGTTTCGGCCGGGCGCTATCGGCGCTCGAATTTCATCTCGCTGACACAAAAGAGATCGTCGTCGTCGGCGATACGGGCAGCGATCTGGCCCGTGAAACGTTGTCGCAGTATTTGCCGAACGCCGTCGTTGCGATATCTGCGGATCCGGGCTCAGACACATCGGCGACGCCGCTGTTTGAGGGCCGCGCGGCGGTTGAGGGAAAGGCGACAGCGTATGTTTGTGAGAATTTTGTATGTCAGCGGCCGGTTACGGCCGTCCGGGAGTTGCGTCAATTGATCTTTGATAACTGATAGAGAAAGGCTCGGACGTCTAGAACGTCCGAGCCCTTTGTTAGCCTGATCGGCCAGACTATTTGTTTGCCGGTTTGGCGGCTGCATTGTTTGCTGGAGCAGCGTTCGAAGGCTTGACCGAATCGGTCGCCTTATTGGCGGCGTTACCGGCCGTCTTAGCTGCATTGGCCATCGTGTTTGCGGCGTTTGCCATTGTGTCGGCGGCGGCATTCATCGCGTTAGCTGCGGTGTTGGCAGCGTTAGCAGCTTTGTTAACTGCGGTGTTCGTGTTGGCAGCGTCGCCACAGGCCATACCGAGCGCGCCCATCGCAAGAACTGCTGAAAGTGCAATTACTTTTTTCATAAGAATCAATTCTCCTGTCTTTCTCAAAGATTAGATCTAATTTTTTCTGGACGATGCACGCACCGGCCACGGTTCCACATAAAGCTTATTTGAGGAACACTCGACAATATATTCACGGTTTGATGGGAAGTCAAACCGGAAAAGAAGAGTTTTGAATGGAGGCGGAAAAGAAAAAGCACCTTGTCGGTGACAAGGTGCTCTCTGGTCTAGTTCGTAAAAGAACTATTTGTTTGCCGGTTTGGCGGCTGCATTGTTTGCCGGTGCGGCATTCGTGGGCTTGGCACCTGTGGTGTTGCTCGCGTTGGCCGGGGCCGTGTGGTTCGCTGCGGTGTTAGCCGGAGCGGTGTTAACCGGGCTCGAGACCGGGCTCGCTGCCGGAGCGGTGTTGGCCGGCTTGTTCGTGGCGTTATTGGCCGGTGTCTCACCGCAAGCCATGCCCAGAGCGCTCAAACCGAGAACTGTTGAAAGTGCAATTACCTTTTTCATTTTATTAATGACTCCTGTCGTTTTCTCAAAGAATAAATCACCTGTTTCCAGGTCCCGGCTGATCGAACACAACCGTTTGCCCCGGAACTCTTTCTTTTCCGAAGCAAACGATAATATAGTTAGGCGCGAAGCGTTAGTCAACCTAAAAATCACAAATATTGAAGTTTTGTTGAAATTATTTTCGGGCGTTCTTGCGATCATTTTGGGCCATAGGGGAACCAGGCGGTCGGGAAAAAACTTGTTGACCACAGTCGCGGGTGAACGCTATTCTTATACAGGGCCATTTTCCACGTCCGGGCCCAATATCTTTCACGACATTGCCTCTCAAATGAATCATCCCATCGACAGTGTGCCTGCGGGTGTTCGCCGCAGCGTCCTCTCTCCTGCGGCCGTCATCGTCGTTGCGCTGGGCGCGATCGGTGCGAGTTATATCATCGCGATAGCCGACCTCGAGATCGGCGGCAAGACGCGCGGCTTCTCTGCGATCATTGCAGCATTTCTGGTCATTACGGTAGGCCTGTATTTGCTGCAGAATCGGCGTCGTGCGGCGATTGAACAACAGTCGGATGTAACACAAACATTCGAGCACAGCCTCTCGGCCCTTGACGAGGCAAAGGACATTTTTGCGGGGTCGCTCTCGGCGGCTGATTTATTTCGCCTGGCGACGAGCCGGATTAGAGGACTCGTCCCGTGTAAGACCTTGCTGCTGTTTGTTTATGACGCGGCCGCCGATCGGCTGACCGTCGAACAGGCAGAGGGCTCAGAGGCCAGCCAACATCGAGGATTGAGTATCAATCCGCGCGACGGCCAGCCGGGTGAATGCTACTGCTCAAGGCGAGTGGAGACCGGCCCCGCGTCGGTTGCGATACCACTCGAAACTGGCCATGCCCCATTCGGCGTCCTGCAGCTTTTCTTTGATAAGGACTTTGATCCACAGCAGGTTGACAGATCGACCTTCGAGGCAATTGGCGTTCGGATAGCTCCACTCGTGATGAGTTCGGTCGCATTCGAACAAAGCCATACTACGGCCCTAACAGACAGCACAACAGACCTGCCAAACGAACGAGCGTTCCATCTGGTCCTCGAGAATCAGACCGCCGAATCTCAGCGCAAACCTGATGAACGCCCGCTGACGATCCTCGCGTTGGACATTCGCGGCTTTGATGATATCAATCAACGATTCGGCCATGCCGCCGGTGACCGCGTGTTGGCGTTTGTCGCCGGAGTCGTGAAAGAAAATCTGCGGCAGATGGATTTCTTTGCTCGGGCGGCGGCGGATGAATTCCTCGTCGTGCTGCCGACCGCGACCAAAGAGGTCTCGCATGAGATCATCGCTCGCATACATACAGGATTCTTTGGCCGCAAACTCAAGCTCACGGAAGCTGACTCGCTCGAGGTCGAGATCAGCGTCGGCTGGGCAGCATTCGGCACCGACGGCGAGACGCCTGATACGCTTCTCAGGGCAGCCCGCGAGAGGAAAGCGCAATCAAAATCTCCGAATCGGCCAAAGGTAATTTGGTTTCCGGCTGAATTAGCGAATTAAAAATACTTGGCGCTGATAGGTTTCCGTCTTACACTCTAATCTTTAGGTTCTAACCAAAGCGAAGGAGAGATAGGGCGGGGACTGGCGTATGGTGACGGGCAACAAGGTCGGCCACTACGAGATTCGCGAAAAGATCGGCGCGGGCGGGATGGGCGAGGTCTATCTTGCCGATGACACGCGCCTCGACCGCAAGGCGGCCGTCAAGATCCTCAACGACGAGCTCAGCAAAGACGCCGACAAGCTCAATCGTTTCATTCAGGAAGCGAAGGCCGCGTCCGCTCTGAACCATCCGAACATCCTGACGGTTTACGAGATCGGTGAGACCGATGGGCACAACTACATTGTCACGGAATTCATAAAAGGCGAGACGCTGCGGGATCGAATGAACTCGGGCCCGATCAGTCTGACCGACGCCTTGAAGATCGCCCTCCAGATCGCTGCGGCACTCGGTGCGGCACACGAAGCGGGCATTATCCACCGTGACGTAAAGCCCGAAAACATCATCGTTCGCCACGACGGCCTTGTTAAGGTCCTCGATTTTGGCCTCGCAAAACTCACCGAGCAGCGCTTTGAGACGTCCAATTCCGATGAGGCGACGAGATTGCAATTTAACACTCAGCCCGGCCTTGTTATGGGCACGGTCGGGTATATGTCACCCGAACAGGCGCGCGGCAAGCCTATCGACGCGCGGAGTGACATTTTCAGCTTCGGCATCGTGATGTATGAGCTGTTCACGGGCAAGCGGCCATTCGAGGGTGAAGGGCATCTCGACGTTGTCAGCTCTATCCTGCGCGACGATCCGACACCGATACGCGAGATTGCCCCAACCTTGCCGCGCCAACTTGGGCGGATCGTCGGCAAGGCCCTGCGCAAGGATCGCGATCACCGCTACCAGCACATCAAGGACCTCGAGATCGACATAGAAGATCTCAGAGACGAGATCAGATTCGAATCAAAACGCGGCAACAGCGCCGACCAGTTGCTGCCCGCTCAGACATCTTCCACCGGCCGCTTTTCTACCTTTACTTCAACGATCTCGACGACACGAAGATTTTCACTCCTGCACGCCTTGGTTTTCATTGCGATTGCCGGCTTGGCACTGGGCGGCGTGTGGTATCTTCGCCCGGACCGTCTGGTTCCGTCCTTCGCCCAGAAGGTTGCAGAAGTTGCCAGTTGGACTATCTCTCCCGGTGAAATGTTCTCCAGCGCAAGCTTCTCGCCGGATGGAAAGATGATAGTCTTTGCATCGACCAAATCCGGAGGCAAGAATATCTGGATCACGCAAACCGGTTCGACCGAGGCGCGGCAGATCACAACTGACGCTTTCTCAAATGTCGGGCCGATCTTTTCACCCAAGGGAGATGAGGTGGCATATTTCTCCGAACGAGACTCAGGTGGTATCTGGCGGGTCCCGGCTTTGGGCGGTACTCCGCGGCTCATCGGTAATATCCACGATGCCAGCATGATACTTCGTCGGTGGGCCGCAAGCGGAAAGATCTATTATCAGTTGAAGGGCGACCTTTACTCGATAGATACCTCGACCGGAGAGATAGGGCGGATAACTGAGTTGAATCAGGGCAATGTCCATTGGATCAATATTGCCGAGGATGAACGAACATTGGCATTCGTCGTTCAGGATGATGCGGGCTGGCGGCTCATGACGAGCGATATTGCCGGCAGTAGTCCTCGCGAGGTTACCTCAGGGTTGGGACGGATCGAGGGCGTTGCGTGGCTCTCTGCAAAGAACGTGTTCTTCTACGATTTGCCGGTCGAGGGTATTCGCCAGGTCTTTGCTACCACCGGTGGCCCTGGCACTCAGATTTCATCGACCGAGAGCGATGTAGCCGTTGCTGATGCCTCACCCGACGGGAGATCGTTGATCCTCAGCAGTTCGAAGGAGGAATCGAACTTATGGCGGGCTTCGATCGCGGGCGGTCAGGATGTTCCGGTCGTGCGCGACCTCAACGCTAACTTCTGGCCTGCAGTCTCATCTGATGGCCAGACGGTTAGCTTTCAGTCGGCCAAGAACATCAGCCAAGGGAATCGATTATTCGACAGCTCGATCATCCTGCGGCCGTTACGGTCGGGGGCGGAAAATGAACAGGGTGTTACACTAACGCGGACAGGCTTCCTGCCAACGTGGTCACCCGACGGGACGATGATAGCCTTTCTGCGAAGGACAAATAACCGAACCGAGGTTAACGTCGTCAACTCAGACGGCAGGGCCGAACGAAGATTGACGTCTGCCAGCGGCTTGCCCGGAGGCTATTCGGTTTCGCCTTACAATTTCATGCAGACTGCCGCGCTCGATTGGTCGCCCGACGGGTCGCGGATCGCATACATCGCAGAAGAGGAGGGCGTTTCGAATGTATGGGTCGTAGGCCGCAGCGGCGGTGAGACGCGACTAAGCGATAATACAGAGGCGGTTGTCTCGGTCAATTGTCCTCTATGGGACGCGGACGGCAGGCGAATTGCATTCAGCTTCCAGCGCAAGAACAGGGACGAGCAAGGCAGGACGCTCCGAGGCGTGAAAGTCCTTGACCTGACAACGAATACGTCGTCCGTCGTATACGAAACCTACGTGACCATGCGCCTGATCGGATGGGCGGCCAATGATTCAGGATTGATAGTTGCCGAGTCGGATAAGGTGAGCGGCCTGCCTCCGGAGATCGTGATGAAACTTGTCGGGAGCGTGACGAATGCCCCAAAAGAACTTCTCCGCTTGAAAAATACCTATTTTTACAATATTTTTCTTTCAGACGAAGGAAAGTACTTTGCCTATGCCGCCCGTGAGAACGGGAAGGATGACATTTGGGTCATTCCTTCGGTGGGCGGGCCGGCGCGGAAGCTAACCGCTAATAATGATCCGAGCCTGTACTATTCGCGGCTTTGTTGGCTTCACGATTCTAGCGGCGTGATCTTTGGGAAGCAGACCCGCTACAGTTTGTTATCACTGCTTACCGTGAATTACTAATTTGGAGGACAATATGCGATCACGAAGTTATTTAGTTCGTTCGATGCTGGGTATGACACTAGCGTCAGCCGTGTTTATCGCCGGTTGCGGCGCTCCGGCAAATAATGTGACTGACAATAAAAAGCCGGCTTTGTCAACGCCGACACCAGATCCGTGTGGAGCGCCGACTGTTGACAAGCAGATCGTTGACGGGGTCTATGCCAGTATTTCAAAGGCTGGGCTAGGCGGACAGGCAAAGCACCTCAATGTCATCTCAGAACAGCGGATGGTGCGTTTTATCGGTTGGGCGGATAGTAAGACGGATAAAGACACGATCGTGAAAGAGGCGAACGGGGTTCAGTGTGTCTTGAAGGTCGCGCCCGATGGCTTGCTGGACGCCAGGCCGGCTCCGGGCAACCCACTATTGCCGAAGCCCGGGGGTGGCTGCTCGGCCGGGACCTATGCCTGTCGTGAATTTTGTATTCCCGAGGGTCAGGAATGCACAGCGATGGCCGATTCGGACAGTAATGCTAATTCAAATGCAAATTCGAATTCTAATGTGAATCGAACGGTCCCAAACACTGCCGGTAACACCAACGGCAGTAAAACCAAATGAACCGGCGGGCCTCTAGCGGCCCGCCTCTCTTCAATTTAAGGAGCGTCCTATGCAGATTTTCAAGCTTGCGGTCATCGCTGCGTTGGCAGCGTTCACCATCATTCCGGCATACGGCCAAGCCTGCGGTGCGACCGACACCCAGATCGTGGCGGCCATCTATGCTGAGATCAAGGATGACAAGGGCCTTGCGTCGCAGGTCTCACACGTCAACGTCGTTTCGATCAATCAGGCTGTCAAGTTCCAGGGCTGGGCCGACAGCAAAAAGGACTATGACAAGATCGTCGCGTTCGGTATGAATGCCGGCTGCGTCAGAATGGTCAATGTCAACAGCTTTCTCGAGACGCCGCCACCGGAGAACAGCCCGATGCGTGCAGTCCGCGGCTGCGCGGCCGGGACCAAGGCCTGCGGAGACGTTTGCATTCCTGAGGGTGATTCTTGCGGCCTTGAGGCATCTGCAACGCTGTTGAGGTTTCTTTTCCCGGAAGGCCTCGCGTGGCTGTCGGGCAGCACCTGCGGCGTCCGTTCTGAATAGACCGCGATGGCGAGAATTACCTTTTACGGCGGGGTCGGCTCTGTTACCGGCTCAAAATATCTCCTCGAATCCAACGGTCGGCGAGTTCTCGTTGATTGCGGCCTGTTTCAGGGTGGCCGAGAGCTTCGTGAGCGTAACTGGCAGGATCCGCCGTTCGCGGCGGATCAGCTTGATGCGGTCATTATTACCCACGCCCACATCGATCACACGGGCTTTCTGCCGCGCGTCGTAAAGCTCGGTTTCAACGGGCCTGTGTTCACCTCGCGGGCGACGGCCGACCTGCTCAAGATACTTCTGCCAGACTCCGCCCGGCTGCAGGAAGAAGAGGCCGACTACCGCAATCGGCATCAGCTTTCGAGCTATTCACCGGCCCTGCCGCTCTATGATGAGCCGGACGCAAAGGCCGCGCTCGCCCTGCTGCAGACCTTCCCAAATGACGGCGAACTGCACGACATCTGCGAAGGATTTCGCGCCGGCTTCAGCGTCGCCGGTCACATCATGGGTGCGAGTCAGGTGCTGGTGGAAATGAGTTCCAAGTCCCATGTCCCAAGTTCCACGTCCGATGACTTGGGACATGAGACGCTGGGACATGGGACTAGGTTTCTTTTTTCCGGCGATCTCGGCCATTACGACCAACCGATCTTGCATGATCCGGCGCCGCCGCCGGCGTGCGATTATTTGATGTGCGAATCGACGTATGGCGACAGGCTGCATGGAGACATTGATTCCGAGACGCAGATGGCGCGGATCATCAACGAGGCTGCGGAACGCGGCGGGCCGATCCTGATACCGGCGTTCGCGGTCGGCCGGACGCAGGAAGTGCTCTATATGATCCGCGAGCTTGAGGAGCAGAAGCGCATTCCGATACTGCCCGTGATCGTCGATTCGCCGATGGCATCGCAGGCGACGCAGGTCTATAACCGCTGGCACGAGGAGCACGACCGCGAATACGCCTCACTGCTCGCTCACAAAAAGCATCCGCTGCGGACGGCCTCGATGCAGACCGCGTCGAGCCGCGAGGAATCAAAACGCCTAAATGAGATGCGCGGCCCGCGTGTAATAATCTCAGCCTCGGGAATGCTAAGCGGTGGCCGCGTGCTGCACCACGCGATGCGAATACTGCCCGACGAACGGGCGACGATCGTCTTTGTCGGCTATCAGGCCGCGGGCACGACCGGCCGCAGAGTCCAGGACGGCGAGCGGGAAGTTCGCATAATGAAGAATTGGATCCCCGTCCGCTGCCACGTCGAGAAGGTCGAGGGCTTCTCGGCCCATGCCGACTGGAAGGCCGTGCTTCGCTGGCTCGCAGGCCTCAAAACCGCACCGAAAACCGTCTTTACCACCCACGGCGAACCCGAATCCGCCGAGGCAATGGCCCAGCACATCCGCGACGCCTACGGCTGGAACGTCGTCGTGCCCGAGTATCAGCAGACGGTCGAGCTTGAATAGTCGATAAGTCCCTGCGTTCTCTGCGAACATCGCCGCGTCCTCCGAGCGGAATTCTTGCGAAAAATACGTCCACGCAGAGAAACGTCACCCTTCGGCGACACGAGGCCCGAAGCCGGGCAACCTCGCCGACGACCTCGTGAGGAGATAATTCACGCCGCGCGAGGCATTGCCCAAGCCCGACCGTGAGGGAGGGCGATATATTCAATGCCGAATGTCCCGCCCTTGCTCACGCGCGGGCTTCCGCAACGTGTTGCGAACGTCGGCGCGGCAGCAAAACAGAGATCTTCCTCTAAAAGACTGACATTTTGGCCCGCAAATGTGCGTCATTCCCTGGAAGAACTCGCTCATTGGCGTAAATAACTCGCTCATTGGCGTAAATAACTCGCTTACTGGCCCAATAAACGAATCATTGCCCTGCCTGAATGAGTTATTGGCGACGCCGAATGAGTTTTTGCCCTGCTTGAACGAGTTATTGGCGTACGTATGCGAGATATTGACTTGCACGGAAGACTTTTGCCGCAAAGCGGCCGAAGAAGGTAGCCAGACGTAAAACGTCTGGGAAGATCGCAAACCTTCGCGCCTCGCCCTGAAAGGGCGAAACGGCCCATCGCCGCTCACATTCGCCGTTGTGAGAGGTCAAGCGAATGTTGGGCGGTTTACTCGTAACGCAGGCATTCGATCGGGTCGAGTTTGGCGGCTTTGCGGGCGGGGAGGACGCCGAAGATGAGGCCGATGCCGACGGAGACGCTTAGGGACGTGATTATCATCCACGGCTGTATCTGGGCGGGCATTGACGGGACGAGGAGCATCAGGAGGTTGCTTATCAGCACCGACAGGGCGACGCCGATGACGCCGCCGAACATCGTGAGCGTCATTGCCTCTAACAGGAATTGGAAGACGATGGCCCGCTTGGTGGCGCCGATGGCCTTGCGGATGCCGATCTCCTTTGTGCGTTCGGTGACGGAGACGAGCATGATGTTCATCACGCCGATGCCGCCGACCAGCAGGCCGAGGCACGAAATCGCGATGGCGACCAGGCCGACGCCGCCGATAATGGCGTCAAACTGGGCGATAAATGCGTCGGCGGTTTTGACGTCAAAGTTATTCGCCTCGCCGTATTTGACCTCTCGGCGCAGCCGCAGGACGCTCTCGATCTCCTCGACCGCGTCTTTCAACTGGCCCTGCTTGGCCTGGACGATCATCAGCAGGAAATCACGCAGCGGCGCTACCTTTCGCGACGTTTTGTAGGGCATAAAGACCTTGCGGTCCTCTTCGTTTTCGCCAAAGAAGCCCGATTTGCGCTTCTCGATCACGCCGATGATCTCCCATGTGTCGCCATTCATCCGCACCACCTTGCCAATGACCGACTCGTCGGGGTTTGGGAAGAGCGCTTCGCGGGCGTTGACGCCGATGACGAGCACGTTGCGGCGCTGCTGGTCGTCGGCCTCGGTCAGCCAGCGGCCTTCGCGGAGCGTCAGGTTTGAGATGTGGTCGTAGTTCGCCGAAACGCCGTCGCACTGTGCCCAGCGGTAGTTGCGGCCCTCGTAAGTCAGGTTGTCATCAAAGCTCTGGCCAAAATTGCCGATGCCAGGATTGACGCTGGCAATGTCCTCGATCGCCGTCGATTGCGAAAGGATCGCATTGACGTCGGCGTCGGTCAGCGGTTTGCGGTTGCGTTCGTCGCGGTTGTTGCCGCCCGGGCCGGTCGTCAGGTGAAAGGCGTAGATGTTGTTAGTGCCGTATTCCTCGACGATCGAAACGATGCTCGCACGCATTCCGGTCAGGATCGACGCCACCACAACTGCTGTCAGAATGCCAACGACGATGCCGAGTATCGTCAGACCGCTGCGAAACTTGTGCGCATAGATCGAGTCCA
>JAGOWF010000233.1 GCA_018060305.1 Pyrinomonadaceae bacterium | reverse complement strand
TCAACGAGTCGTTCAAGAGTCTCAACCTCGACGTTGTGGGCTTTGACGATGATGATCTGCAGCGGTTTCGGCTCTATATCAAGGAGCCTTACGGTATGTGCCTTGTCACCGGGCCGACCGGTTCGGGAAAGACGACGACGCTGTACGCCGCGCTCAATGAGATACGCAACGACGAAGACAAGATAATCACTATCGAGGACCCGGTCGAGTATCAGCTTCACGGCATCGTGCAGATACCAGTCAACGAGAAGAAGGGTCTGACGTTTGCACGCGGCCTGCGCTCGATCCTGCGTCACGATCCTGACAAGATCATGGTCGGTGAGATCCGTGACGAAGAAACCGCTCAGATCGCGATCCAATCCGCACTGACGGGCCACCTTGTCTTTACAACTGTTCACGCAAATAACGTGATCGACGTTATCGGTCGATTCTTGAACATGGGCGTCGAGCCGTATAACTTTGTTTCGTCGTTAAACTGTGTGCTCGCTCAACGTCTCGTTCGCCTGCTCTGTCCGACTTGCAAACGGCCGCATGAGGCGACTGAGGAGGAGCTTTTGTCGTCGGGCATTCGGCCGTCAGATGTTCAGGGCCATTCGTTCTTCCGCAGCGTCGGCTGCGACGCGTGTAATCACACCGGCTATCGGGGCCGTTCGGCGATCCACGAGCTACTCGACATGTCTGACCTCATTCGCGAAATGATAATCGAACGCCGTCCGGGCTCCGAAATTAGGCGCCAAGCAGAAAAAGAAGGCCTCTCATCATTACGCGAATCGGCCGTGAAGAAAGTCTTCACCGGCCAGACAACACTCCACGAGATCAATCGTGTGACGTTTGTTGAGGAAATAAGGGGCTAAAGAAATTTAGCCGCGGATAGGGCGGATCAAATGGATTAGAACGAACTTCTGATCCGTCCTATCCGATCTATCCGTGGCTGATTATCTGGCTGTAAACTGCGGGATCGACATTGCCCCCGCTTACGACGAGACACACCCTTGCTCCTTCAGATCGCTCCTTATTCAGCATTAATGCCGCAAGCGACAAAGCCCCGGTGGGCTCGCATTTGAGATTTGCGAGGTCGTAGTAGGTTCGGACAGCCTCGATGATCGATTCTTCCGGCACTTCTACTATCTGCTTGAGTCCATGCTGAATTATCGGCCACGGCAACTTGCCCACCGACAGGGTACGCGCTCCGTCGGCGATCGTTTGAGGCTCGGTTTCGTTTGCGACGAGCTCGCCGGCGCGCAGGCTGCGGGCTGCGTCGTTTCCTAGCAGCGGTTCTGCACCGATGATCTCTGTTGTCGTGCCATTCCGTGCAAAACTCTGGATCGTGCCCGATATCAGTCCGCCGCCACCGATGGGCAAAATAACCGTATCGAAATCGCGCGCCGCGATCTCGTCACCGAGCGTCGAATTACCTTCGATGACAAGATTGTCATCGAATGCGCTGGCGAGGTATGCGTCGGGACGTTCGTTGGCAAATTGTTCGAGGCGTGCGATCCGGCTGATCGCGTTGACGTCGATCAGATCGGCCTCGGCGCCGTATGAGCGCACGGCATCGACCTTAACTTGTGCCGAATTGTGCGGCATTATCACGGTGCACTTTCTGTTGAGCAGCTTGCACGCATAAGCGAGAGCCTGGCCGAAGTTCCCCGACGAAACGCCGACAAACTCGTCATTCGGTGAATTCAGGACGACATTATATGCTGCGCGGAACTTAAAGCTGCCCGTGTGCTGAAACGTCTCGCTGGCGATGGTCACGTTCAGGCCTAGAAGCTCGCGGAGTTTGGTCGATTCGATGAACGTCGTCGGGCGAATGGCGTCGTGTAGTGATAACATAATAGCTAGTCGCAAGTGTAGAACTAGTCAGCTAGCCGGGCAAGTTTAGCTCGGCCCCACGCCGTATGCCGAAGAGTTACGATAAAGAGGTCGCCGAAACGCTGGACCTGATCTTTCGTCAGGCACAGATGCAGTTTGGCAGCGCGATAAAATCACGTTGGTTTCATGACGGTGACGGCTGTCCCGGCTGCGGCCGAGAGATCAACGTGATGAAGTATAAAAAGAAAGACGCATTGTCGCTCAACGCCTTCATCTTTCGCGAACACGGCGTTCTGATCGCCTATCTCCTCTGCAGCAAATGCGGAAACAAGGTCATCAGAGCAACCAGCGAGACGCCGCTGCATGCCGAGATCGAAAAGAACCTTAAGGCTGCGTTCGTCAAGCATTTGGGGCATTAAAACCATGTCAAAAGCGCATTTTGGAATGATCGGTCTCGGGACGATGGGTCGTAACTTTCTGCTCAATGTTGCCGAACACGGCTTTAGTGGGGTTGGTTATGACCTCGATGCGGGAAAGCGTGAGTTGCTGTTAAAGGAAGGCGCGGGAATGCCGCTCGACGTCGGGAATGATCTAACAGAATTCCTAAACAAACTTGAATCACCGCGCAACATCATGCTTCTCGTGCCGGCCGGCCCGATCGTTGACACCGTGATCACCGGCCTCGTACCGCAGCTGGATGACGACGATCTCATCATCGACGGTGGTAATTCGCACTTTACAGACACCGACCGCCGCTCGGCCGACCTGTCTGCGAAGCATATCGGCTTTATGGGCATCGGCGTCTCGGGCGGCGAGGAAGGAGCACGTCACGGAGCGTCGATCATGCCCGGCGGTCGACGCGAGCACTACGACCGCATCGAAAAGATCCTGCAAGCCGTTGCCGCCAAGGTTAACGGTGAGCCGTGCGTGGCATACATGGGCAGCAGCTCGGCGGGCCATTTCGTAAAGATGGTCCACAACGGTATCGAGTATGGAATGATGGAGCTCATCGCCGAGGCATACGACTTTATGCGTAGCGTCCTCGAGATGGACGACGAGGCGATAAGCGAGACTTTCGGTGCATGGGATCACGGCGAGCTGAATTCTTTCCTAATTGAGATCACCGCGACGGTGCTTGCGAAGAAGGATGATGAAACCGGTAAGCCGCTCGTGGAGCTTATCCTAGACACCGCCGGACAAAAGGGCACCGGCAAATGGACCTCACAGGCCGCGATGGATTTTGACGTGCCCATCCCGACGATCGACTCCGCAGTGACGATGCGACAGATCTCAGCGCAAAAGGGCCTCCGGCAAGAGATTGCGGGCCAATACCCCAACGACTTAACCGAACACCACACTGAGCTCAGGCCCGATGATCTGAAAAATGCCCTGCTCTGCGGCTTTGTGATCGCATACGCGCAGGGTTTATCGCTGCTGCAGGCTGCCTCAAAAGAAAAGAATTACGGCCTCGACCTCGCTGAGATCGCCAGGATATGGCGCGGCGGCTGTATCATCCGCTCGGCTATGCTCGAACAGATCCGCGCGGCCTATTCAGCCGGCGCCGATCTGCCTAGTCTCATGCTCGACGGCGATTTACGAGAGCCCCTTGCTCAACGCATAATGTCTTTGCGAAAGATCATCTCAGCCTCGACCGGCCACGGCATCCCTGCAATGTGCTTTGCAAGCGCCCTCAACTATTTCGACGCCATGCGAGCGAAGCGCCTGCCTGCCAACCTCATCCAGGCCCAACGCGACTACTTCGGCGCCCACACCTATCGACGACTTGACCGCGACGGTACCTTTCACACGCCGGATTGGGACAAGAACTAGACAACCGACCATGCCCCATCGGTTTTTAGCAGTTTACTCATCAACTGTGCGTGAACCGAATGGCCGCTTTTTTCGGCGGTGAATTTGCCGTGGACGGGCATTCCGAGCAGGGCTAGATCGCCGATGATATCAAGGACCTTGTGGCGAACGAATTCGTCGGCAAACCTTAGCGGCGTTTCGTTGAGCATTCCATCAGCCGTGAGCACGATCGCGTTATCGAGCGAGCCGCCCTGAGCAAGGTTGGCCTTGCGCATCATTTCGATCTCGTGTGTAAAACCAAAGGTGCGGGCCGACGCGATCTCACGGCCAAATGAACCGTTGTCCAACACGAAGGTGAACGCCTGACGGTTAATGAACGGGTGCGGAAAATCGATCACACATTCAATTTCGAATCGCTCCGACGGCTCGACCGACATGCGGCGGCCGCCTTGGTCGATCTCGACGCGTTTCGCGATCATCAGCGTGTGGCGTGGCGATTCCTGCTCGACGATACCGGCATTTTCGATCAGCTCGACAAAATTCTCGCTCGACCCGTCGAGGATCGGCACTTCGATGTTGTCGATGTCAATAAAGCAGTTATCGACACCGCTCCCTCGCAGTGCGGATAGCAAATGCTCACACGTCGAGAGCACCACGCCCCGCCGCATCAGCGTGGTTGCGTATGAGCAATGTGATATATATTCGACCGACGCCGGGATCTCGAAGTTGTCGAGATCGGTGCGGACGAAAATATAGCCAGTGTTCTCCGGAGCCGGCCGCAGCGTCATATTTGCTTCGACACCGGTATGTAAACCGACGCCTGAGACACTGACCGAGTTTGCGAGGGTGTTCTGGTTCGGCATCCTTGTAAACCTATTCAATATTCGTGCCACATCTGTCCTACGAAAAAATGGGGCAAATATGTCCTATCTGGCCTATAAGTCCAATTGTTTTGTGGCGTCAGTGCCACAATATGTGGCTGGATTTACTATTGCCGGTTAACGATTTACAATCTACACCAAGTTATGCCCATTGAGACCGCCGGCCAGAAGGCCGCGAAAGTTAGTAA
>JAGOWF010000232.1 GCA_018060305.1 Pyrinomonadaceae bacterium | reverse complement strand
TCAATATACGTTTTCAGTGCACAATGCACAATGCAGAATGCAAAATGGCGACTGTGCATTGTGCATTGTGCATTCTATAATTGCATTCGTGCTGGGGTGGCGGAACTGGTAGACGCACAGGACTTAAAATCCTGCGGCCTTAGGGCCATGCGGGTTCGATTCCCGCCCTCAGCACCATTTGCGGCACGGCGTTTGCGGTAGATGCCAGGCGGGAGAAGTGTTATGAAAAGGAACGCCATAATTTCCGCCGTCATCGCCGCGATCTGTTTTCTCTCGACGCCGTCCGCGAATTTTGCCCAGGATCGCCGCGTGCTCGCCGATGCCCAGCGAATAACGGGCGACCGCTTTACCGTCACGACCACCACGCCAAAAGGCGCAAAGGTCTATGCCGTCTCGCGGCCGTCAAAAGCCGTCCTAAAGGCTATCGACACCGGCCTCAGCGACCTCTTTGCCGTTGCAAAGAAAAATGGCTACCGCAAACGGCTCGATTATTCAGATTACTCGATCTACATCGCGCGTGCCGACCGCAAGCGTGATAGCCAGGGGCAATATTCGCCTGACATCGCCGTCGGCGCGTCGCAATACGCGGGCAGCGTTTACGATCAGGGCGGATACATCTATGCAGCGGGAATGGTGATCTCGACGGACAAAAATGCCTTCGTCATCGCTGAGCACACCAAACAGCTTGACCGCATCTCAAACGTCGTCCGTTACGAGGGCGAACATCTCGTGCTCTACCACAACGACCGGCAGCGGTTTAATGCCACTCAGGATCACAGCCGCGGCGGCGGCCATCCTATCCTGCAATAGCGCCCGATATCGTGCAACTGTTGACCAAACGGGCACAAAAGTTTGGCCTCCGATGCAACGCGCACTGGCGAAACGTCTTCAAAATAGACATATTCCACCGCAGTAGCGACAGATTGCTCGGTGGCACGAACATTGCTTAAGTTTGCGGTGAAGGCCCGGCGGTCCGGGCATCAGTAAAAAAGTTTGGCCGTTGGCGAGAACCGATCGGCCATACACGAAAAAGCCCGACGCGAAGGGGAGAGCGCGCCGGGCTTTTTCTACGTCGTCATGTTCACCCGGACTCAACTGTAATAGCGGCGGGTGAAACCCGCCGGAAAAGCATAAGATCGGTGCGTCCCTGTAAGGGACGATTGGACCGTGTAAAATGTCCCTTTCAGGGACAGATCTCGCTCGGCTATTCCCTCGTCGGGTTTCACCCGACGCTATTACAGCCGTCCCCTTTGGGGACAGGATGGAAACATCACAGGATCGGGACACTACGCAACTTATCCACGGCAAGAGCGCTTTTTGCCGTTTATTGCCAACTGTGACAAAATACCCTTTTATTTAGCATCACTATTTCAACACAGGAAGGTTTAATAATGGCTGCAGGAAGGAACAAGGTTACGGTCGTCGGTGCGGGCAATGTCGGTGCGACGGCGGCACATTGGATCGCGAGCAAAGAGCTGGCGGATGTCGTATTGGTCGATATCGTCGAGGGAACGCCGCAAGGCAAATCGCTCGATCTCGCTCAGGCGGCCCCGATCGACGGTTTTGACGTAAAGCTTGTCGGTGCAAACAGTTACGAGGAGACGGCAAACTCAGACGTCGTCATCATCACCGCCGGATTGCCGCGCAAGCCGGGCATGAGCCGCGACGATCTGCTCAAGACCAACAGCGACATCGTTGGTGCTGTGACGGACGAGGTCGCGAAGTATTCGCCAAACGCATTTATCATCGTCGTATCGAATCCGCTCGATGCGATGACGCAGGTCGCGTTTCGCCGCTCGGGCTTCCCGAAGAACCGCGTTATGGGCATGGCCGGCGTGCTGGACGCCGCACGCATGCGTTGCTTCCTTGCTGAGGCATTGAATGTCTCGGTCGAGAATGTCACGGCATTCGTGCTCGGCGGCCACGGCGACACGATGGTGCCGCTGCCGCGCTATTCGACGTGTGCGGGCATACCGATCACCGAACTGCTGCCAAAAGAGACCATCGACGCCATCGTCGAGCGCACCGCAAACGGCGGGGCCGAGATCGTCGGCCTGCTCAAGACCGGCTCGGCCTTTTACGCACCGTCGCTCGGTGCGGTCGAGATGGCCGAGGCTATCCTCAAGGACAAGAAAAAGATCCTGCCCTGCGCCGTCTTTCTCGAAGGCGAATACGGCGTCAGCAATCTCTTCGTCGGCGTCCCCGTAAAACTCGGCAAGAACGGTGTCGAACAGATCATCGAGATCAGCCTCTCAAACGACGAACGCGCCGCCCTGCAAAAGAGCGCCGCCGCCGTTCAGGAACTGGTCGATATTCTGAATATTTAGGGCAGAACCGCCTGCGTAAGCAGGTGGCAGCCGCGCGCAGAACGGTGACGGTATAGGACAAGGCGGCGCGTGCCCGGTCGCCGTGCCACCCGCTTACGCGGGCGGTTCTGCCTTGCTCATTCCACGCCTCAGAAAATCTAGACGATGAACCAAAAAAGGCGGGCCGGGTGCCCGTCTTTTTCTTGACTTCATTCAAGGTCTATAGAATGATAGGAACAGTAGTGTTGCATATCATGCAACACTACTGTGGCAATGATCCGATCGTTTCGTCACAAAGGCCTCCGGCGGTTTTTTGAGTCGGGCATCGTATCGGGCATTCAGCCGCATCATGCGAAACGGCTGCGAATGCTGCTCGCCGCTCTTGACACCGCCTTTATCGTCGATGACATGGACATTCCAGGTTTTCGGCTGCACCGGCTAAAGGGCAAGGAAAAGGGACGCTGGTCCGTTTGGGTCAGCGGTAACTGGAGAATGACCTTTGAGTTTCGTGACGGCGACGCTTTTATTCTCGATTATGAGGATTACCACTGATGACTATGCATAACCCGCCGCATCCTGGCGAATTTATTACCGAGGTCTATCTCGAACCCAACCAGATCAGTGGGCGAGAGTTGGCCCTGATATTGGGCGTTGCCCCGTCAACCCTGAGCCGCATCCTGCGTGGGACTAACCGTGTCAGTCCTGAGATGGCTCTGCGTCTCTCAAAGTCTCTCGGCCGTTCACCTGAAAGTTGGCTGGCGATGCAGTACTCGTATGATCTGTGGCAGGCCAGGCGAAGCGTCGATCTGCGTGGTGTCGGACGGCTTCGACTCTCGGCCGCGTGACACCCAAGGTCCTCAGATCCTGACGCGGCTCACGCGCGAGGTGCGTTTGAGGTCGAGCATGAGCAGGCCGTAATTGTCGATCTTTATCCCCTGAAACGCGACCGTTCCCTCGACACGAATACCGTAATTGCGGCAAAACGTGCTGGCCAATATCATCCGCGACGCGGCCGCGTTGCGCGGCTTTAGCGGAAAGGCGTTTGCCGCCGACGGATTTGCGGCTCTCACGCCGATGCGCGAATTTACCTTGTCAAACAACAGCACCACCGCCTGCGGAGCGCCCAGCGCGTCGAGCACCCGCTTATTCACAAATATCTGTCCCTTGTGATTCAGCGAAACATGCAGCCTCGCCCCCGCCGCCTTAGCCGGCGTCCCCTGAAATTCTTCCCAATGATCGACCATGTCCGTGATTTCTCCTTAAGTGTAAGTTATAGGTAAATGTCGCACGAATGCAACAAGGCGATCATAGCAAGCCCAACCAAACCGTGCAAGTCGTGAGATCTTCATGAATTGCCTCCACCTTCAGGTGGAGGTCAGATGGCAATTAATTTTCGGGGCTTTAGCCCAACCCGGTCGTCGTTCGGCTAAAGCCGGGGAAATGTTTAGGACCGCAACCTCCAGCTAAAGCTGGAGGCAACTCATAGAAGCCGGCCGAACCCAGCAAAAGGCCGCATGGCTACTGACCCGAAGACTCCGACTCGCCCTCCGGCCTCCACGCTTCGTCGATCTTACTCATCACCCGTGCCGTCTCAGTCAGGGCGACGATCATTTTTTGGTAATGGCGAATGTCCTCGTAGCTTAGCGTGCGGCCCTTGCGGTCCTTGAGCCACTTTTGCGCGGGCTGGTAGCCGCCAATGTAAAAGTCCCACGCCACCTTTGGCACGTTCGCAAAATACTGCATCGGATTGATAAACACATCTCCTGACTGGAGCGCAGGCGTCCCGCCTGCACCGGCTTTGCCGCCCGATGTGCGGCGAAGCTCGGCTTCGCCGTCAGCTTCCATATTTTCTTTGCGGCTATGCCTCCGTTCGGAAGCGGCGGCAGAGCCGCTGTCTGGTGGGGAGTCAGCCGGAAAAGCGTCGGTTCTGGCATCAGAGCCTGCCAGTGTTCCGGGAACGCCGGAACGATTCCGCACATCGAGCGGCGAAGCCGCATGCGGCCCTGGACTCTTGAACACCGGCTTATCGACCAGATTGCTGCCCGCGACGTTAAACCCGGTAATAAACTCCTCGACCCGAGGCGATTCGAGCAGGTGAAGCTGCCTCAGCTCGCCGCCGAGCGCGACCAGCCGCCAAAACGTATCGCGTTTCGTCGGGTAAGGCACGCGAGGGAAATCGATCTTCAAAAACTCCTTATACCGCTCGCGATACTTTGGCGAGTGCAGCACCGCGTAGATGTAATCGAGCAGGTCGACCGGCGCAAACGTGCCCGCCGTGTCCGTAGCCCGCTCTGTGTCCGTAGCCCGCACGTGAGTAAGGGCTCCACGTTGATCTCCACTCAGCGTTGAGCCCTTACTTACGTGCGGGCTACTGACACGCTCCGCCCGCTCAGCGGTGAATGTCATCCCCA
>JAGOWF010000231.1 GCA_018060305.1 Pyrinomonadaceae bacterium | reverse complement strand
ATAACATTATGCAAAACGTCGTTAACTTTGAACCTCACGCTGCCGGTCGATTGCACTGGAACACGATAATTTTCGTTGGGCTTTTCCACATACTGGCCGTTACCGCGCTATTTTTCTTTAGCTGGCAGAACCTTGCAGCGTCGGTGATCACGTGGTGGATAGCGGGCAGTTGGGGAATCGGCATCGGGTATCACCGGCTGATGACGCATCGCGGGTTTAAGACGTCGAGGTGGATGGAACGCTTTCTTGCAACGTGCGGAACGCTTGCCGTGCAGTCAGGCCCGATCTCGTGGGTGACGACGCACCGCATACATCACGCATTTACCGATCAGACACGCGACCCGCACAGCCCTCGGCACGGTACGTATTGGGCGCATATCGGATGGATATTTAAGGGCACGGCACAGGTGCAGCCGAGATCGGCGATCGAAAAATACTCGCCCGACCTCATCCGCGATCCGTATATCGTGTTTATCGACAAGTTCTATTGGGTGACGCCGATCATCGCCGGCGGAGTGCTTTTCGCCATCGGCGGCGTGTCGATGGTCCTGTGGGCCATCATCCTGCGCACGGTCCTCGGCTGGCATTTCACATGGCTGGTAAATTCGGCGACGCACCTGTGGGGCAGCCGACGGTTTGACACGCGTGACGACTCGCGAAACAACGGCCTGATCGCCGCCGTGACATTTGGCGAGGGCTGGCACAACAATCACCATGCTTATCCGCGTTCAGCGCGGCACGGCTTGACGTGGCGTGAGTTTGATCCGAACTGGACGCAGATACGCATTCTCGAAAGGCTCGGCATCATCAGCGACGTTTACGCCTATGAGATAGAACAGGACGTTCCCTCCGCTCTAAAGAAAGCCGCATAAGGCCGACGCATTCGAACTATCCGCTTATTACTTCTGACTATTTACTGAAGCTCGCAGGCGTCTGTCGGCTTTCGTCAGTGAATAGTGAAAAGTGACGAGTGGATAGTTTTCTTTTGGCCTGTTTCCATTTACTTTTGAAAGGGAACAATGCGTCGGCGCAAGACAGCAATATTTTTCCTCGTCCTGGGCATTTGCCTGTCGGCTATCGCTGTCGCGCTCAACATCGGTTGGATATTGTTGAATCTGCGCGAGGTTGCGCTGCTTGTTTTCGGTGTCGTCTTTTTTGCGATCATCATTACGGGCCTTATCCTGAATACGATCTTTCTCGTGCGTGAGATACGCCGCAACGAGCGGCACGACGCGTTTCTCAACGCCGTTACGCACGAGCTCAAGACGCCTATCGCGTCGATCCGGCTTTATCTCGAAACGCTCAAGGCCCGCGATGTTGAACCCGAAAAGCAGCGCGAATTCTACGACGTGATGCTGGCGGACAGCGACCGCCTGCTGGGCACGGTCGAGCAGGTGCTGCAGGCGAGCCGCACGCGAGAGAAAGAGCGCGAGCTGCATCGGGCTGAGATCGCGCTTGGCGAACTGCTTGCCGAAACGGCCGCAATCGTGCGCGCTCGACATCACCTGGATGAAGCGGCGATAAGGCTCGCAAGGCCCGCCGATGAGATAACGGTCAACGGCGATCGCGGCGAGCTGCAAACCGCATTTGCCAATCTGCTCGACAATGCCGTCAAGTATTCGCCACAGACGCCGCGTATCTCGGTAAAACTCCGCTCGACGCTGCGTCATGCCGAGGTTTACGTTCGCGATCACGGCTTGGGGCTCGCACGCGGCGATCTGAAGCGCGTATTCAAACGGTTCTATCGAGCGGCTTCGCCGGGCGGCGAGGGTGTAAAGGGCACGGGGCTCGGCCTTGCGATAGTGCGTTCGATAATCGAGAAACACGGCGGCCGCGTGCGGGCCGAGAGCAAAGGCGAGGGCAAAGGGAGCACTTTCGTCGTAACATTACCAAAGAGATGAAGATACTCATCGTAGAGGACGAACAGCATCTGGCCGAGGGGTTACGCTTTAATCTCGAGGCTGAGGGCTTTGCCGCCGAACTTGTGACGGACGGGCAGGCGGCGCTCGATGTGCTCGCTAAGAAAAAGTTTGACGCGGTCGTGCTTGACGTGATGCTGCCCGTGAAGGACGGCTTTGAGGTGGCGGCCGCGATGCGTGGACGGGGCGATCACACGCCTGTGCTGATGCTCACCGCGCTCGGACGGCCCGAAGACGTGCTCAAAGGCTTTGAGGCCGGGACGGACGATTATCTTGCAAAGCCCTTTGACCTCGCCGTCTTTGTCGCGCGTCTGAGGGCGCTGCTTCGCCGGCGTGAATGGCTGCGGCGCGAACGCCGTGATGCCGACGTGCCCTCTGTCATCGAGGTCAACGGCCGCACGATAGATCTCGGCAATCTCGAGATCCGTCACGACGGCCGCACCTTTGCGCTCACGCTGATGGAGGCACGTCTGCTCGGTTATCTCATCGAACACGCGGGTACGAGCGTATCGCGCACACGCATCCTCGCCGACGTCTGGCAGCTAAACGCCGACACCGATACGCGGGCCATCGACAACTTTATCGTCCGCCTGCGCCGCCACATCGAGAACGACCCCGCAAATCCTCAGATCCTCCAAACCGTCCGCGGCGTCGGCTATCGGTTTGTCCACACCATTAAGGACAGCCTGCGGGGAAAGGAGTATTCAGACAGCACCGACCTCATCCGCGAGGACAGAAACCGATAACACCTCGGCGGCGTCCGGAAGGGCCCGTCGTGATATGATAATCATCGAGTGAGGTTCTGATATGATCGCAATCAAATTTGCCGACCGCGAGACGGAACGCAGGGCGCTCGGCTTTCTGCTCGGCCGTTTCTCAGGCCGTGTCCTAAACTCCGGCGAACACCTCGTCCCCGAAGCCGCCCTCGAAGCCCTCGCCGATCAGGGAATACCGTTTGAGGTCTTAGGGAAAGCCACTTATGAGCAACAGGTTGCGGCGGTACGAGATATTACTCCCGTTACAGTTTAATGACGGAACTGATGTCCCGTCAGAACTACTGTCCGATGCGGTTCTCGAGATCGTCGACCGTTTTGGCGCGGTGAGTTATGAGACGCAAAAGGTCGAAGGGCATTGGAGGCATGAGGGCGTTCTCTACCGGGATACCTTGGTTAAGGTCGTGATCGACCTAACGGACGATCGGGCTAATCATAAATGGATGCGCGAGTATAAGTCGCGATGGAAGACAAAACTGGGCCAAATCGATCTTTGGCTTGTGAGCTATGTGATCGATATCGGCTAATTCAATTTCGGTAATCCATTCTTGATATAACTTCTATTGTTCTCCGCCAGTGCTCGTGCAGGTCGAATCGCCACAGCTCGATGTCGGGCGATACGCATTGGGCAAAGTATTCAAAATCGCGGTGAAAACTCCACGCCGGGGCGGCGAGATAGATGATGGTTGGCCGGTCGGCGATCTCGCGGCCGTCAAAGAGGTCTGCTGTGGCGAGGATGCCTCGGCGGCGTTGCAATTCGATCTTTCGCCAATAATCAATGGACTGAAAGACCATCTCGCGGTCGGGCTGCGTCTTTAGCTCGATTATGACGAGGCGGCCGTCGCGACGCATCGCGAGCAGATCGATCTTGTCGTTTGAGAAGCGGAATTGGTTATAGATCGGTGACAGGATCAGATTGGCGTCGAGCAGCTTGATGTTGCGGCGAAGGATCGATTCGAGCCAAGCCTCGGACGCCGAGCGATAAAACTCATGCCGCTTGTTTGGCGAATCGAAGGAACGCATGAGCCGCAGTTCCTTTACCAGATCGACAACTTCGTCCCAATTATCATAGGACAATGGCCGCATCGCTCGTCCGACGCCGAACCATGCTTTTTCCGCTCCCATGATCGCCCGAACACGAGCGAACGGCAGCCCGTGAAAACGCAGCGTTTCGCCGTTGCGGGCAAAAACTATGTCTATCGCATCCGGAGCGAGACCGATGATCCAAGCGGATGTCTGACTCGGCTCGAACCGTGCAGGCATTATTAACTTTTGCGGCTTCTCACGCCAAAGGTCGCGGATGCGGCGTTTTGGTAGTTCATTTACACGCACGGGTTCGGTCCGCCGATCGATCTCGCAGATCGTCAGCTTCGCCCGCCATCGTTCGGTCAGCAGGGCATGTAATTTTTGGGCAAGCCGCGAACGACGCTTCTCACAGACGATCCAAAGGTCGTTGATCGGCCGTTTTTTACGAAGCGAGAGCTTGTCCGCCCATACGATCGCCGCGGTCAGGGCGCTCTCGGCCGTTAGGGTCGCGGTCACATCGGCGATGGCTGCCATTGGCGTGTTGTCGCGGTCAAATTCTATCTGCGCGAGGCGTCCGTTTTCGACGTTCAGCGAAACGCGACGCAACTTCACGCCGGCGATGCTGCTCTCGATCATCCGGGCGATCTCGTTGGCCTTTTCAAGTCGGGCAAGTTCGATCTCGGCAGTTATTTCCGACGCGGCTATCCGCGGCACGAGACGCATCGTTTCGCGGTTTCGAGCAAACGAACCGGCGACATCCACGGCAAGCTCATTCCCGTCAAGCTCGAACCCGTTCAGCCGCCACGAGTGAAAACCAGCCCCGTCGATAAACCCGAAATGCGCCTTGCCGTCCTCCTCGACCACCTCGATCTCATTGCTCAGCAAAGGGAACGTGCCCCCCGTCTCACGCACCAGCAGCCATTCGGGCCGCTCGGCGACGAGATCGCGAAGCTCGGCGGCGTTTACCATTCGCCGTGCTCCGCGAAGTAGCGCATCATGGCGGCGGCCCAGTCGGCGTAGCCTTGTT
>JAGOWF010000230.1 GCA_018060305.1 Pyrinomonadaceae bacterium | reverse complement strand
GGATCGAGCGGCGTCGTGGCGCTGTTATCGAGATAGACGCGACGGAGCATAGCTTTAGTTTACTAACTATTGGCGAAAATTCACTGATTGCGATAGAGTTAAACTCGGTTTAGTGCATCTGCATCAAAGCAGATCCGCCCTTGTGCGAGACAAAGAGTAATGGATTTTGCGACAAAAGAGATCTTTAAGCGATACGCCAGCCTGGTGACCGGCCGGACGATATCGCCCGTGTTCCTGAATATCCTAGTAACGAGCGTGTGTGATATGCGCTGCACGCATTGTTTCTTCACAGACGAGCTCGATGACCGCCCGCGTAAGAAACTGCAGATGAAAGCCGATGAGATCGCCCGCATTTCGGAAACGCTCGGCGGCAATCTGGGTGTTCTGGTGCTCGCCGGCGGCGAGCCTTTCACCCGAAAGGACCTGCCTGAGATCGTCCGTTCTTTTTACGAGAACAACAAGCTCGATTCTGTCTATTTGATGTCCAACGGACAGATACATCCACGCATCTTCCCGGATGTCGCACGGATAATGGACGAATGCCCGAAGCTGAACGTCAGCGTCGCACTCGGCATTGACGGAATGAAGGACGCGCACGAGAAGATCCGCCGTAAGGAAGGCAGTTGGGACAAGGCCATCCACACGGCCCGCACGCTTCAGCAGATGAAACGCGAGCAGTATCCGCAGCTCGACATTCAGACCTGCACATGCGTGATGAACTCGAACCAGGACACGATCTTTGACTGGTACGATTTCCTCAAATATGACCTCAAACCGGACAAGGTCAACATTAATTACATTCGCCCGCCGTCGGCCGATCCTAAGGAATTGGATTTCGACCATCAGATGTACGCCCGCCTCTCGGACATGATCCTCGAGGACACCAAGAGCGCCGCATTAAAGAACAATTACGGCGGCAAGGGCGGCTTCTTTAAGGCCGCGGTCGATATCTACATGCATGGCGTGATAGCCAAGACCAAGGAAGAGAACCGCGCTCAGCTCAAATGCTACGCCGGCTCGGCCGGAGCCGTGATCTACGATAACGGAGCTCTCTCGTCGTGCGAGAACAAGGCCGACGTGCTCAATCTGCGTGATTACGACTGGAATTTCCAGTCCGCGTGGAACACAGACCTGATGAAGCAACGCCGCAAAGAGGCCGGGGCCGGTTGCCACTGCACGCACGAATCAAACTGCTTCTATCCGTCGCTGCCCTTTAACGTCAAGCACCTCATAAAGATCAAGAAACTCGAGGGCGAGATGAAAAAAGCGGCAAAAAGCGCGGGATTTATCACCGGGCGAGAGGTTGCTCTGAAAGCGTAAGAACCATGGACTGGAAAACGATCACTGAAGACCCGAACCTTCGCGATCTGCCCTTCAAGATCGAAACCAATGAGTTTGGCCAGATAATTATGAATCCGGTAAAACTGTCGCACTCGGCCTATCAGGGCGAGATCGGCCATATTTTGAAGGAGTTTCGCGATGACGGCATAGTGCTGATGGAATGTGCCATCTGGACGCAAAAAGGTACAAAGGTGGCCGATGTAGCCTGGTTTTCCGGTGATCGCTGGCAACACCAGAAAGGAAATGTCGAGGCCCTTGTGGCTCCGGAGCTTTGCGTTGAAGTTGCATCGATGAGCAATACCGCTGCCGAAATGAATCAGAAGCGGAACCTCTATTTTGAACAAGGTGCTCATGAGTTCTGGTTTTGTGACGAGTACGGGAACGTCACGTTCTATGACCATGACGGATCCGTCGAGAATTCCCACCTGTTTCCTGACTTTCCGACGAAGATCGACATCTAAGTGTCTTCAAATAATCCCAAAATCCTAATTATCTCATCCGACACCGGCGGCGGGCATCGTTCGGCCGCTGTGGCCATCACTGAGGGGCTGAAGAGGTTTTGGAAGGGTGAATCCGCCGCAGTGCGGACGATCCGTGCCGTCGAGGACTCTCATCACATCACCGAGAAGCTCGTGAATGGCTACAACTGGCTTCTGCGGCACAAGCAGGGCTGGATGAAATATCTCTATTGGGTGGTAAATAAGATACGCCCTGAGACACGCGAGTTTTTTCACAAGCGCTGTTTCGGCTATGCTCGTGATGTGTTTGAAAAATGGTGCCCGCATATCGTCGTCAGCGTGCATCCGCTAACGCAGCATTTCGTCGCAAAAGTCCTGCGAGAACTTAATCTATCACATCAGGTTCCGCTTGTAACTGTTGTAACTGATCCATGCTATGGATTTTGGAAGGGATGGGCGTGTGACGACGTGTCGCTCTATCTGGTTGCGAATGATGAGGCCCGACGACAGTTGATCGACTACGGAATTGACTCTGACAAGATCAAGATATCAGGCATGCCCGTGCATCCGAAATTTCACGAGCTTAACGAGGCCGACGCCCAAACTGCGCGTCGGGCATATGGGCTCGACCCTGATAAATTCACCGTGTTCGTGAACGCCGGATGGATCGGCGGCGGCAATGTGCCGCAGATCTTTCGCGAGTTGGTTCGCGGTGAATTGGATGTCCAGGCGATCTTTCTCGCCGGAAAAAACGACGAACTGCGGGCCGAGGCCGAGCAGATCGCAAAGTCTGCCAAATTCCCTGTCAAGGTCATCGGCTATTCCGACGAGATCGAGAAATTGATGCAATCGGCAAACGTCATGGTGTCAAAACTTGGCGGCCTGACGACATTTGAGGCCCTCGCCTGTCGGCTGCCGATAATTGCCGACGCGACAACGCCGCCTATGCCGCAGGAGGCAGGCACCGTTCGGCTGCTCGAGACAAAGGGCGCCGGGGTGCTGCTCAAAAAAGCTACCGACATCGTTCCGACGATCCGAAACCTCGTCAGCGACAATGCTCGATATCTGCAAATGAAAGCCGCGACCAGCGGCCTTACAATGCCGAATTCGACTGAACAGATCATCCGCGAGATCAACGCACTCTGGCCGCACACGCAGGCCGAGCCGATCCGGGCGGCGGCCTAAACAACAACGGTAAGTTGATAGTGGAAAGTGGAAAGTGGAGAATAGACTTTCGCTTTCAGTTACGTTCTGAATTCTTGCTTCTGAATTCCGGCTTCTGAATTCTGACTTCTCCAATATGAGCCTACTTCTGGAAGGTAAGCTGGCATTTGTGTCCGGCGGCACGCGCGGCCTCGGGGCCGCGATGTGCGACGTTTTTGCCCGCGAAGGCGCCGACGTGGCGTTTAGCTATCACGCGAGGGATGATCTAGCCGAGGCCACGAAACAAACGATCGAATCTCACGGCCGCCGTGCGTTAGCGTTTAAGGTTTCGGTGACCGACCGCTACGGCATGAAGCACGTCGCACGCGAGATCAAAGAAGCATGGGGCCCGATCGACATCCTCGTCAACAATGCGGCCGTCAACAAGCCTGACAACTTTGCCACAACGACGGACAGATCATGGGATTGGGTCGTCGATACCAACGTCGGCAGCCTGTTTGCGGTCACAAAACCATTCTACAAGCAGATGATCCGCGAACGACGCGGCCACATACTCAACATAACGTCGGTCGGCGCCATTCGCAGCCTGCCGACGTCAGTTCACTACGCCACGTCAAAGGCCGCGATGATCGGATTTACCAAATGCCTGTCACGAGAGGCCGCGAATTTTGGCGTCTCGGTCAATGCCATCGCCGCGGGTATTTTCGACACTGATCTCGGCAATACGCTGCCCGAACGGCTGCTTCAGATGCACGAATTTTGGGTATCGAAGGGCCGGTCGGGCATCCCAAAGGAACTGGCGGAGTATGCCGCGTTCCTCGTCAGCGACCGCAACAGCTTTATGAATGGCGAGGTCGTAATCGTCGATGGTGGGGCTGTAACGTAGCCCCAGTCGGATCAATTACGTCGCGGAACGAAGCTGTAGATCATTCCGAGAAAAGCGGCGATCCATGCAGTAAGGGCCAAAAATACAAATATCTTTGGTATCACGAGGAGCGGCTCGAACGGCAGGGCTTTGGCAAGCTGAAATGTGCAGGCCGTGTACATTCCCAGCGGGAAGACCATGCTCCAATACTGCGGATCGTAGCTTAGCGGCAACCGCTTATAGATGTGCCGCCAAAATCCTAAAATAAAGAGCAGTGGTATCCACCACGTTCCCGACGCCCAGAAAAATAATGTAAATCCGACGAGAAACGGACGGATCTCATTCAAAAGCGGCCATTCGCCGGCCGCGAGGATCAGTCTTGCCCCCGCCAGTGTTGTAATGGCAACGGCTCCCATGTTGATCCAATATGGCGGCGTAAGGGTCTCGCGGGTGATGTCGAGGAACGTGAACCGGTAAAAGATCAGCGTGATCAGCATCAGATACAGCATGCAGCCGATCAGAAACATGCACAGTGAGAGAAAGAGTATCTGCTCAGTAAAATTGCTGAAATAGGCCGCCAGCAGCGTCCCTAGAACCGAGATCGATTGCGTCGCGACCGCGGTGACCAGCCACGATCCACTTATTCCCTTTTGAAGCACGGGCTTATCTTCCCTGATCGTAACGGCCGTAAAAAAACCGTACATTATGACGAGCCAACAGAGGATACCGAGGAACCATAATGCGGCCGCGATCTCATATTCGCCCCGGACGATCACAAACTGGCTACCCAGCACGCATGAGGCCGCGACGACCGTAAAGAATCCCGGCCCGCGAACGTGGTCACCCAGATCTGATCGAACCCGCGAAAAGAACCATACAAGCCTCAAGATGAGCATCGCCCACAAGATGACGAACGCAGGCACGTTT
>JAGOWF010000027.1 GCA_018060305.1 Pyrinomonadaceae bacterium | reverse complement strand
CTCTCGAAGGAGTCTGCACTGCTTCCGGCAAGCTTTGCAGATGTCCTTGAGTATCCAGGGGACGATTGGACGGAACATATTGATAGTCTGAGCGAAACGTTACGCGGTGAAACAGCGTTATTCGGCCATTTCGACAGATTCTGCTTGAAAACGCGGACGATGTCGTTGATCGAGTTGCAGGAGCTCTATGCACAGTCATTTGACCTGAATCCGAGCTGTGCATTGGAGATCGGCTATCACCTTTTCGGCGAAGATTACAAGCGTGGTGCCTTTCTTGCAAATCTTCGAGAGACGGAAAATCCGTTCGATCTGGGACAGGAGCGGCAGTTGCCCGACTATTTGCCTGTCCTGCTAAGACTGCTTGTGCATCTCGACGATGATGATCTTAGGGGTTCACTTGCTGGGCATTGTCTGATTCCCGGACTAAAGAAGATCATCGCGGCGTTCAAGGAGCAAAACCCGTTCCTCGAGCTAATTAAGGCAGTTCAGGCCGCTCTCGAGCAGGCAACTACTGAAAAACAGGCGTTTGCAATTGCTTAGAGACAGGTGATTCAGAAACCAGAGGTAACGCTATGTTGGACTATCTTTTCTTTATTGCTCTGCCATATATCGCAGTGACACTGTTGGTGGTGGTATCGATATACCGTTACGTGACGAACAGGTTCTCGTATTCGAGCTTGTCGTCTCAGTTTCTGGAGGGAGACGAACTGTTCTACGGCTCGGTTCCGTGGCACTTAGGGATCATCGGAGCTCTGACGGGACACCTGATCGGCTTTTTGTTTCCGGCGGAGGTGCTGTGGTTCAATGGCGTCCCGCTCCGACTCTATATTCTGGAAACGACCGGTTTCGTATTCGGCCTCTTGGCCCTTGTCGGGATCGTCGCCCTTATGTGGCGACGGATCACGACTCCACGGGTTCGCTCTGTAACCTCTGCCGTCGATACAATCGTGCTGCTGCTCCTCTTTGTTCAGGTTGTCCTTGGTGTTTACACCGCGCTCTTTTACCGCTGGGGTTCATCCTGGTTCGCGGCCTCAGCCGTTCCTTATCTTCGCTCACTATTTTTATTTCAGCCGGACATGTCTACCATTCAGCCGATGCCGTACGTCATTCAGTGGCACATTATTACCGCTTTCTTCCTAGTGGCAATATTTCCGTTCTCGCGTCTGGTTCATATGGTTTCGATTCCAGTGGAATACCTTTGGCGACCCTATCAGGTTGTTATTTGGAATTGGAACCGACGAAAGATCCGCGCCCAATATCGAACACTGAAAGGATCGGCAACAAAATGACATTCCTGAGCTTGCCGACTTGGGAAACGATCCGTGCCGCCTCGGTTGCAAGGTGATTTATGAGTCTAAGAACGCTGAAAATCTTATCCCTGTTGATAACGGTTATGGGTGTCCTTTTCGTCTGGCAAAACGGGACCTTCAGTGTCTATGGAGATCAGTTTGGATATGAGCCGATCCAGCCGATCAACTTCTCGCACAAGCTGCATGCGGGTGATAACAAGATGTCGTGCCTTTACTGCCATTCCTCGGCAGACAAATCGAAAGTCGCGGGCGTGCCCAGCGCATCACTCTGCATGAATTGTCACACAAAGATATTGCCCGATTCGCCGGAAATACTGAAGATCACAACAGCGCTGAACGAAAACAAACCGATCGAGTGGGTGAAAGTAAACGATCTGCCTGATCTTGCCACGTTCAATCATAGCCGCCATGTTGTTTCGGGGATCACATGCCAGACGTGTCATGGGCCTGTTGAAACGATGGAACGCGTGTCGCAGCAGAACGCCTTTACCATGGGCGACTGCGTCAGTTGCCATCGCACCCATCGCGAGGTAACGCTGGACGAGACAGGCCGGCCGCAGATCGCACGAGAGGACACCCCAAAACGCTTGATGGCCTCGACTGATTGCTCGGTTTGTCATCACTGATGCTGAATAGCTATGAAGAATAAGCTCTGGAAGCAATTTATTGATGAAGATGAACGCGGCTTGCCCGTTGTGCAGCCGAATACCGGCCTGTCGCGTCGCACATTTTTAGAAGTTATCGGGTACACCACGGCGGCCATTGCCCTGACAAGCTGCAAGGCTCCCGAGCAGAAGATCGTTCCTTATCTGAAACAGCCGCCTGAATTAACGCCGGGGGTAGCCAGTTGGTATGCGTCGACCTGCGGCGGCTGCAGCGCCGGATGCGGAACACTCGTGAAAGTGCGTGATGGCCGCCCTATCAAGCTGGAAGGGAACCCAGAACATCCTTTGAGCAAGGGAGGTCTCTGCCCGGTAGCCCATTCGATGGTATTTGGCCTCTACGACGCCGAGCGCATCCAGCAGCCACTTATCCGCGGGGCAAAGGCGACGTGGGATGAAGTCGATGCCCAGATTACGCAGAAGCTGAACGCAATAAAGGCTTCGGGCGGTAAGGTCCGGTTTTTGTCGAATACGCTCATCAGTCCGACCTCAAGGGCAACCATCAACGATCTACTATCGAAATTCAATGACGCAAAACACGTCATCTATGAGCCGATCTCGACATCGGGCATACGGCTCGCCCACCTACACACACACGGTGTAGAAACTCTCCCATTTTATCGAGTTGAAAAAGCCAAGGTGCTTGTGAGCTTCGGCGCAGATTTTCTCGGAACGTGGATCTCTCCGACCGCATTCACGAGAGGGTACTCAGAGGCGCGTGATGTGAATGATCGCAAGCAGGATATGCTGCGGCATATTCAGTTCGAATCTCGCCTTTCGCTCACCGGAGCAAATGCAGACAAACGGGTCACGATCTCGCTGACCGAGGAATCGAATGCACTTTTACAACTCGCGAAGTTGGTAGCGTCAAAAGCCGGTGGGGCGGGTTCTCTGGCGCCGGGAATTGCAGCACACGAGCCAGGCAAACTCGCCGAGCACATTGTCGCAGCACTTGAAGAATCTGCCAATGAGCTTGTCCGTGCAAAAGGTGCGTCGCTTGTGCTTTGCGGTTCCAACGATCCTGACAAACAGCAGATCGTGAACTTAATCAACCAAACCCTGGATAACTATGGAAATACGATCTCGATAGGTCCAAATCCCTCGCAGGGCCAAAGTCGCGATGAAGAAATGCAGACACTCCTCCAAGAGATGAAGGACGGGCAGGTTGCCGCTCTTTTTATTCTGAACGCAAATCCCGCATACGATCATTTCTCGAGTGCTGACGTTGCGGCCGCGTTGAGCAAAGTGCCTCTGAAAGTGTCACTCAGTCCGACCCTCGACGAGACCGCATCTATCGCGGACTATGTTTGCCCGACACATCACTTTCTTGAGTCGTGGGACGATGCCGAACCCGTCAGCGGTGTTTTTAGTCTGACGCAGCCAACCATCGCTCCATTATTCAATACGCGAGCGTATCAGGAAAGCCTTATGCGTTGGAACGGCGATAATCGAAGCTACTACGATGCCTTGCGAACGCAATGGCAAAAGGGTCAATTCGCCACACAGACGCAGTTCAAGACATTCGATGAGTTCTGGGACAGATCGCTTCACGATGGCATTTATCTTCCTCAGAAAGCAGCGACCACATCGCCGGCGTTCAGGCCAGACACCTTAAATGATGCGATCTCTAGCCTGGCCGCGTCAGCCACTGGCGACGGCCTCACGCTCGCTCTTTATCAAAAGGTAACACTCCGTGACGGCCGTTTTGGCAACAATCCATGGCTTCACGAAATACCTGATCCGATAACGAAAACCACATGGGACAACTATGCATGCCTCTCGACGCAAACCGCCGCTAGGCTCAATCTTGCGGAAGGACAAGTCGTCCGCGTTAAGAAGGCTGGTGCGTCTATCGAGGTTCCTGTTCTTGTCCAGCCCGGCCAAAGCGATGATTGCGTTGCGGTCGCTCTTGGCTATGGGAGAACGAAGGCTGGCAAGATCGGCAACAACATCGGTGCCAATGCTTTTCCATTCGTCGAACTGGTGAACGGAACATTGCGGTATCACTTGGATGGCATCACCCTTGAGCCAACAGGCAAAAAGGTTAGCCTCGCAAAGACGCAAACCCAGGATTCTGCTGAAGGTCGGCCATTGATCAAGGAATATTCGCTCGCCGAATTTGTGAGCGGACATCTCCATGAAGAAAGTGAAGAGCAAGTAGACCTATGGAAACCACACGATTTCCCAGAGCACAAATGGGGAATGGTCGTGGACCTCAACGCGTGCGTCGGATGCAACGCATGCGTGTTGAGTTGTCAAGCCGAAAACAACATCCCGGTTGTCGGTAAAGACGAGGTCGGACGGCGGCGCGAAATGCACTGGATGAGGATCGATAGGTATTTCGATGAAAGGGCCGACGGCACGACTACAAGGTTCCAGCCTATGACCTGCGAGCATTGTGACAATGCTTCATGTGAGACCGTATGCCCAGTCCTCGCGACCGTGCATTCCAGCGAAGGCCTGAATATGCAGGTCTATAACCGTTGTGTTGGGACACGTTACTGCGCCAACAACTGCCCGTTCAAGGTGCGTCGATTCAATTGGTTCTTATACGCGCATGATGACCCCGTCGCAAACCTGGCCCTTAACCCCGACGTGACCGTTCGTAGTCGTGGCGTAATGGAAAAATGCACTTTGTGCGTTCAGCGAATCGAAGAGGGCAAGATACGAGCACGTAATGAAGGGCGCCCGATCAAGGACGGTGAGATCCAAACGGCCTGTCAGCAGAGTTGTCCGGCGAACGCAATAACTTTCGGCGATCTTAAGGATCTCGAAAGTAAGGTCTCAACGCTCCGGCACACTAAGCGGAACTACGTTTTGTTAGAGGAACTGAATATGCGCCCGGGCCTTACCTATCTTGGGAAGGTAAACAACAATGGCGAGAGAATGGAGGGCTAACCTGTAATGGCGGCAGTCTTGAAAGACATCGAGTTTCACAACTCAGAAGAAGAGATCCGACTTCAAACTGAGATCGACCGTGTTACGGCGCACCCAGTTTACTCGCCTCTTCGCGAGCCGTTGATAGGCGACAATAAGTCCTACAGCGACGTTACAACCGATATTTGCGCCCTCTTCGAACGATCTCCGGGGGCCGGTTGGTGGATTCTGTTTGGGATTTCGGTAACGCTTTTGGTGATCGGGATCGTTGCGGCGATCAACACGGTAACCTTCGGTATCGGAACCTGGGGCCTGAACAAGACTGTCGGTTGGGCGTTTGGCATTACAAATTTTGTGTTCTGGATCGGAATAGGACACGCAGGAACGTTCATCTCGGCAATTCTGTATTTGTTCGCTCAAAAGTGGCGGACGTCGATCAACCGGTCGGCCGAGGCAATGACGCTGATCGCTGTCATGTGCGCGGGCATCTTTCCGATCCTGCATATGGGCCGCCCGTGGCTTTTCTATTGGATAATGCCGTACCCGAACACGCGTGGATCACTTTGGGTAAATTTTCGATCACCGTTGCTTTGGGACTTCTTTGCGATATCGACCTACTTTACGATCTCGCTTGTCTTCTGGTACCTGGGCCTTGTTCCCGACCTCGCAACTGCGCGCGACAGGGCAAAGGGCAGGGGGCGCAAGCTCTTTTACACAATTCTCAGCCTGGGTTGGAACGGTTCGAACAGAACCTGGTCACGATATGAGACGGTTTACGGCGTTCTCGCGGCACTGGCGACGCCGTTGGTGCTCTCGGTACACAGTATCGTCAGTTTTGACTTTGCGACCTCGCTTGTTCCGGGCTGGCATTCGACGATCTTTCCACCCTACTTTGTCGCAGGTGCCGTCTTTTCGGGCTTCGCGATGGTAACCACGCTGCTTATCCCGGTCCGCAAGGTCATGCGGCTTGAGGCATACATAACCATTCAGCATCTGAATAATATGTGCAAGATCACGCTGCTAACAGGCTCGATAGTTGGACTATCCTATCTGACAGAGCTATTCATCGGGTTCTACAGCGGCAATCCGAATGAGATCTTTGTGATCCTAAATCGAATGCTCGGTCCGTACGCTTGGGCATACTGGGTGATGTTCAGTTGCAATGCACTAATACCGCAGCTCTTCTGGATCAAGGCCTTCCGAACGAAGATCCCGCTGATCCTGACGCTCTGTATTCTCGTCAACGTCGGAATGTGGTTTGAGCGCTTCGTTATTATCGTGACAAGCCTGCACCGCGACTACTTACCGTCGAGTTGGGCGATCTTCATACCCACTCTGACAGACGTTGGTTTATTAGTTGGTAGTTTTGGATTGTTCTTTACTGCATTCCTGATCTTCCTAAGGCTGTTTCCTGCAATTTCGATCAACGAGGTCAAGGGAGTATTGCATTATGCGCGCGACTGAACCGAGCGAGAAGACTGTCCGTTACGCGGCAGCCTTCTTCGACAACGAACACGATCTGATGGCAATAGCGGCGGAGTCTCGCCTGCGCGGCTTTGAGATTCACGACGTCTTCACGCCGTACCCCGTCCACGGAATGGACCGAGCGGTTGGGTTACGTCGTTCGCGGCTGGGCTGGATAGCATTTGTAGCGGGTGCGTTGGGGCTGGTCTCAGCCGTGCTACTTCAAGTATGGACATCCGCCTACGACTGGCCGCTCAATGTCGGCGGCAAGCCATTTAACTCATTTCCGCTCTTTGTTCCGGTAATGTTCGAGTTGACCGTGCTTTTCTCGGGGCTGATCTCGATCGGCGTTCTCTTCATGCTGAATCGGCTTTGGATCTTTAGCAAAAAGGAAATATTCGAACGCGTGACCGATGATCGCTTTGTTCTCGTTCTAAAACAAGCGGATGCCTCGTTCGACAATGAGAAAGCCAAGCGTCTGTTTAAGAAGTACAACGCTCTAAGCGTTATCGAAGGGGACAGATTTGTATGAGTAAGAGCCTGACTGCTGTCTTGTTCATCCTTTTGCCGGTTGTAGTGGTGGGCGGAATGGTTCTGCTGACACGGGATATTACTAAGCGAAATCGTGAAATTCCGACGCAGATGCAATATTCACCCGCCTATCTGTCACAGACGGCAAACCCTGTTTTGCCCAATAAAATGACACTGCAGCCACCGGTGGCAGGAAGTATCCCGCGGGGATTTACCCCGTTTCATTACGGTGCAACTCCAGAAGAAGCTATCCGCGCCGGGCGAGAGTTGGTCAATCCATTTCGGCCAACTCCGGAGGATCTGGCACGGGGACAATACGTCTATACAAATAGCTGTGCGGTCTGCCACGGAACGACCGGCGCGGGGGATGGCCCCGTTATTCCAAAATTTCCCAATCCACCTTCTTATCTTACTGACGCGGCAAGGGCGCTGCCCGACGGCACAATGTTCCATGTCATAACGATGGGCAGGAACAACATGGCATCTTATGCGGCCCAGGTCTCGGCCGAAGACCGCTGGAAGGTGATTCTCTATATTCGTAGTCTGCAAGGGAAGTGAGCTATGGCGAAGAACGCATTCGTTAATGCACGGGAACAGAATGTTCTACTGGCAATGTTGGCCGTTGGCGTGGTCGGGGGCATCCTCGGATTGTTCTCGGGGGAGCGATTTTGGTTTAGCCTTCTGCAAAACTCGTTCTTTATCCTGACGATCGCACTCGGCGCGGCCCTTTTTTTCACGTTCAACGCCGTCTCGAATGCAGGCTGGCCAACCGCTCTGCGCCGCGTCACTGAAGCCGTGATGGGCTACGTTCCAATTGGCGCAGTTACCCTTCTGCTTGTTTTCTTTGGGCGCAATACACTCTACGAATGGACGCGAACGACGTTTCCGGCGCATGGAGCCAATCTCGAGCTCGGTTTCAAGACCGCGTGGCTCAGCACGCCTTTCTTCTTTATCCGAATGATCGTTTTTCTGGCGATCTGGTCCGGAATGATCTATTTGCTCAAGCGGACGTCGCTACTGCAAGACCAGGACGGCAGCCTCGCCCATAGCAACAAACGAAAGATCTATTCGTCGATCTTTATCGTCGTCTTCGGGATAACTTTTTCGCTTGCTTCGTTCGACTGGATAATGTCGCTCGAACCTATGTTTTACAGCACAATCTTCGGATTTTATATGATATCCGGCACTCTAACAAGCAGTGCTGCGGCGATAACGATCCTCGTGATAATGCTCAAAAAGCGCGGCTATCTGCCCGAGGTTGGCGACAGGCACATGCACGCGCTTGGCCAGATCGTCATGGGGTTTGCCACCTTTTGGGCTTATATCTGGATCTCACAGTATCTTCTGATCTACTATGCGAACCTGCCCGAAGAGACGATCTATTATTACCGACGCACGTCGTCAAGCGGGTGGATGACGATCTTTATTGTAAACCTCTTCCTTAATTGGGTGATCCCATTTGTAATGCTCCTGCCTCGGCGGGTAAAAATGAATTCGACCTGGATGCTGACAGCATGCGGTATTGTCCTTGTCGGGCATTGGCTTGATCTGTACGTGATGGTCTTTCCCCCGTTTTTTAGCAGCCCGATGATCGGATGGGTCGACATCGCACTCTCGCTCGGTTTTGTCGCACTTTTTCTCTGCGTTTTTGTCAGGAACTTGGATCCCAAGAGGCTGATCCCGCACAAGGACCCCTATCTCGATGAGAGTATTGGCCGCGAGAGACTTGAATTGATATCTGGCGGCCATTACTCCGGCACTCTACCTCATGCCACAGTTCCCAGGGAAATGCAGTAGCGGAAATATCGAATCACCCAAAGATCTGTTAGAAACATTCCTCAAATCTAGACAGAGGGCCTGTTGATGGTTATTGATGTGTCGGGGGTTATTGGAGGCGGCGATCGGAATCGAACCGATGAATAAAGGTTTTGCAGACCTCTGCCTTACCACTTGGCTACGCCGCCTGAAATGAAAGTAGGCAGTTGGCTGGGGCAGTTGGCAGTAGAGAAAAATGACTGCCTTATGCCGACTGCAACTGCCTACTTACGATCTTGGAGCGGGAGACGAGGGTCGAACTCGCGACTTCGACCTTGGCAAGGTCGCGCTCTACCACTGAGCTACTCCCGCGGCAAATGACAATTTTACCGTCTGGCATTGAATTGTCAAGCTGAATGCAGAAAACGCCACGCGGCTATTGCGACACAGTGATATCCTTGAGAAATGTCCAATCACCACTGGGGCTGATCTTCGTGTTCCCGATGCGTTTATTCGAAACGACGATATTTGCCGGGTACCAGAGCGGCATTAGCGGCAGGTCGTTCGAGACTATGTCCCACGTGCGCACATACAACTGCTCTGCGACCGACTTGTCGGTGGCGTTAAGGGCGTCCTCGACAAGCTTATCGACCTCTGCGTTTGAATACCGGCTCCGGTTACAGCACGCGACCGTGGAGCTCGGAATCTTTGTCGAACTGAACAGATCGCGCATAAAGATCGGATCCTGATTGCCGCCTATCCAAATACCCGTGTACATCTGGAACTGGCCCTGTCGGAGGTGCTGTAGGATCGTCGGCCCGTCGAGAGTCTCGATCTGAATGTTGAGACCCACATCACTGAGCGAGCTTTGAATTGCCTGAGAATATTGCGACACAGCCGCGCTGTTTGCTCGGAACTTAAAGATGATGGGCTCATTCTTGTAACCAGCCTCCTGCAGGAGCTGGCGTGCCTTCGCCGGATCGTAGGAATACTCTTTTCCGGGCGAATATGCCCAAGATTGAGCCGGCAGGACCGACGAGGCGGGCTTGGCTTGGTCCGACAAGAGCTCTGTGACTATCTTTTGCCGATCGAGGGCATAGCCGATCGCCTGTCTCACCTTCACATTAGCCAAAGGGCCTGACGATACATTAAAGATCAGATATTGGATGTTTGAGCCGTCAGATTGAACGACATTAAGTTGTCCCGCACTCTGGATCGATTTCAAAATATCCGGCGGAAGATTGGTAGGGTTCGGGGCAATATCGACCTCGCCGGTTTGAAGTTCAGCGGTCAGGGCGGTGGCATCGGTAAGAGATTTGACCCTTAGTTCTTTTACCTTTGGTGCCCCTTCCCAGTAGTCAGGAAAGGATTCGAGTTCGAGAATGCCCTGCGACGCGTCAAAGCGGACGAATTTGAACGGGCCACTTCCGACCGGGCTGTCCTTCTGCTGTGCGACCGTGCCCTCGGGAATAATGGGAACGGCTACGAGATTCGAAAGTAGTTGGGTCCGCAGACCAGGTTTTGCGATGACGAACACGACGGTCTTTTCGTCAGGTGTAGTGATCGAGGTAATGTGACGAACCGACTTCGTCTTGGGCTCGGCCTTGGGGGCGGTATTTGCACCGGCTCCCTCCGCAGGCGGGCCTGTCGGGGGCTTAGCCGTCTTTGCATCGTCCGCAGGCACTGTGTCATAGAAGGCCTTGGCCTTGTTCCCGTCGGATTTGAATAGTTCGTCGAACGTGTATTTGATATCGGCCGAACTCAGCACTTTGCCGTTGTGGAATTTGACGCCGTCGCGCAGCGTGAAGGTCAAGGTCATCCCATCGGGCGACGTTGCAATGTCCTTTGCCAATTCGCCGACATAATCGAAACTTTCATCCTTACGGACCAACGTATTGAATATGAGGTTCTTTACACGTTCGGACGCGGAATCCGACTGGGTCGTCGTAAGCGTATCGAGTGTCGTGAATTTCTCAGGCAGGGCGGCCGTCACGAATTCTGAGCTCCGCCGACGGCACGTCGCCGACGTTACGCCCAAAACCAACAACAAGGTCCAAAATATAGATTTACGCAGGTTCGTCATTTTCCTCATGCCGGATCGCCTAATCTCTCCTCCAACGCGGCTATGTCGTGGCAAAGCTCATCGAGCCGCTCGTTATCAAACTCCGGCGGCGGAGCGAGCATTGCCTTGACGCGCGCGATCCTCTCCAGCGAGGCATCGATCCGGTCGGCCGTAATTCGGCCATCATCCAGCGCGGCATGAACCGCGGCGAAGCCTTGCCTAATCGCTTCCGGTTTGGCACAAATCGCCACCATGTCGGAACCGGCTTCGATGGCCATCACGCAAGCCTCACCGATACCATAATTCCGGACAATTGCGCCCATCTCGAGATCATCGGTGATGACGAGGCCGTGAAACTTTAACTCATTCCGGAGCAGGCCCGTGATCACATTTTTACTCAGCGACGCCGGTAAAAGTTTCCCACTTTCACCGGCCTCCTGCAAACGACTCTGCGGATAGGTTGCGTGGGCGACCATCACGGCACGCACATCAGGTATCTCAATGTAAGGGCACAGATCGAAGGCTTCAATTGTGCCGTCGTCAATTTCAACCGCCGGGAGTTCCTCGTGCGAATCCACTTCCGAAGCCCCCAGCCCGGGAAAGTGTTTTAGGCAACCGATGATGCCCTTACTTTGCGAGACTTCGAGAAAAGCACCGGCCATCTGCACAACCTCGGCACTCGACCTCCCAAAAGCCCGCGAAAACAGGCCATTGTCGCTTGCAGTCCGGCTACTGTCGATCACATCGACGACGGGTGCAAAGTTCATATTAAAGCCGAGGATCCTGAGCGATTCTGCAGTGATCCGTGCATGCTCGCGGGCATCATCTTCATTCCGAAGCCGGGCGGCGGCAGGCATGGGCGCCATGATGCGGCGTAGCCGATCGACGCGGCCGCCCTCCTGATCGACACTTAGAAGCGGCATCACCGGCATGAAGTTGCGGAGTCCATCGAGAAGGTCACGGCATCCACGGCGATCACGGATGTTGCGGGCAAAGAGACAAATACCGCCCGCCGGGACCTCGCCCAGCAGGTCACGCGCCGATGCGTCCAATTCCGGTCCTGAAATACCAACGAAGAATAGTTGGCCGACCTTCTGCTCGAGCGGTAACGACTGTAGCTTTGTCTGCATGGGGTATTGACTATTTGAAATAGCTGGCCGACGCGATCGTCTTGTTGCTATTCGCGGTCATGACGGAGTAAGAGAAGCCTTTCTGAATCGCAAATGCACCGACCAGCCCGCTTCGTGCGATCGCTACAAACCCGACCTGCAAGCTACGGGCTTTCTCCGGATCACGCTCAACGATGCGCAAGACAGCTTCCCTACAAGCTGCCTTTGGACTTCGGCCACGCCGCATTTCTTCGATAACTGTGTGCGTGCCACAAACCCGGATGACCTCCTCGCCGACGCCTGAGCTCGTGGCCGCGCCGACCTTATTATCCACATATAGACCCGCCCCAATGATCGGCGAATCACCCACTCGGCCGCGCATCTTATATGCCATGCCGCTCGTTGTGACCATACCTGACAGATTGCCCCGCGCGTCCATCGCGATCGTTCCCATTGTGTCGTGATTGGGTGTCCCATCTTGGAAATAGTATGGCGGTTTCACTGAAGAACTCCGCAATTGCATATTCTCGATATTCATCCGTGGCTGATATTTGCTTTCCTTCAGCCATTCCTTCCACGCCTTCTCAGATTCAGCAGAAAGGCCCGCAGGTTCCAATTTGAAACCGTTTTCAATAGCGAAGCTCTGTGCACCCTCGCCCGACAGCAGCACGTGCGGCGTCCTCTCCATAACCGCGCGGGCGACCGAAACGGGATGTTTGATCCGTTCCAGAAACGAGACAGCGCCGATATTCGCATACTCGTCCATAATGCACGCGTCGAGAGTCACAAAGCCATCCCGGTCGGGCAGAGCCGCTAGGCCCACACAGCAACTAGGCTCGATCTCGGCGGCAATGCCGGCCTTCTCGACCGCGTCCAACGCCCTGCCCCCTGCGGCGAGAGTTGGCCAGGCGGCCGCATTTGCACGGATCCCGCTATCCCATGTAGAAACCACGATAGGCTTGACGATACGCTCGATAGCAGCCTCGGCCGCAAGATTCAAAATGGGAACCCCGAGGAGCGAATTTCTGATGAATGTGCGTCGGTCGGTCATCTATACTATCCGGCCCTTTATCTTCGTCAGCAGTGCCTTAGATTCGTCCGGGCTGAGCGTTGCGACTTCAACACCGCGAAGTTCGTCGAGCACTGACTCATTACTGATCGCAAACAGGGAATATTGTGACCCGACATGCCCCGCAGCAACCCTGGCCAGACCGGTCGGCCGCTCATCGGCAAAAACCGCCAGTTCGTACTCCTCGAGCTTGGCGAGCACCGCCTTCGCTCTCTCGATAACGCTTGCCGGGAGGCCTGCAAGTTTCGCCACTGCAATGCCGTAGGATTTTGAGGCTTTCCCGGGCCGCAGCTTGTGTAGAAAGACAACATCGCCATCCTTTTCTGTCGCAGTGATCTGATACGTCTTTGCGCCGGGAAGCGTTTCGGCAAGCTCCGTCAACTCATGATAATGGGTCGCAAAGAGCGTCTTCGCGGCGTGCTCCGTTGAATTGTGAAGATGCTCGGCAACCGCCCATGCGAGTGAAAGCCCGTCGAAAGTCGAGGTTCCCCGACCGATCTCGTCAAGCAGCACCAGGCTCCTCGGTGTAGCCCCAAAGAGGATCGCCGCCGTTTCCGTCATTTCGACCATAAACGTCGATCTCCCCGACGCGAGGTCATCGGACGCCCCGACACGCGTCCAGATACGGTCGACTATCGGCAGGCGCGCGGCCGACGCAGGCACGAATGAACCGATCTGCGCGAGTATCTGGATCAATGCGATCTGCCGGAGTATCGTCGATTTGCCGCCCATATTCGCGCCCGTAATTACCAACAGGCGGTCGGTCGAGTTGTTCATGCGAACATCATTCGAAATAAACGAGCCGGCGAGCGAAACCTCCACAACGGGATGACGTCCTGCCTTGATCTCAATCGCATCGCCGTCATGAAGCTCCGGAGCAACGTAATTGTATTTTGCAGCGGTTTCGGCAAGCGCACATAGAGCGTCGAGCGTTGCAAGCGCCCTTGCTGTGGACTGAAGCTTTCGCGTCTCTTTACAAACCGTGTCGCGAATCTGCTGAAAGAGCTCGACTTCGATCTGAGTGATCCGCTCGTCGGCACCGAATATTTTGCGCTCCCACTCCTTAAGCTGCGGCGTAGTATAACGCTCCGCATTTGCGAGCGTCTGCCGCCGCTCGTAATCCTCTGGGACGCGAGCAATATTTGCCTTTGATATCTCGATGTAATAGCCAAAGACGTTGTTGAATCGAATCTTTAGATTAGCGATTCCCGTCCGTTCTCGCTCCTGGCCCTCCAACGCCGCTATCGTTTGCTTTGCTGAGGCCGAGACGGCTCGCAAGTCATCGAGTTCCGCATAATAGCCGCTTTGGATAGTGCCGCCGTCGTTTATGTTCATTGGCGGTTCGTCAACGATCGCTCGGTCGATAAGGTCAGCAAGTTCCGACAGTTCAAAGATGTTCTCGGACAGCACTTGCAGGAGTAGCGATTTAACGTCGGAGAGTTGGGCATTTACCTTCCACGCCTGTTCGACGGAACGCCGCAACGCGACGACGTCGCGTGGCGTCGCCGTTCCGAGGTTGAGACGGCCGATCAAGCGTTCGAGGTCACTGACATCCTTCATCAGGAACCGCAAACTCTCACGAAAGATAGTGTCAGAAAGCTCCGTGACAGCGGCCAATCGGGTCTGTATCTCGCTGCGCTTGAGCGAGGGTCGCTGTACCCACTGTCTCAACAGCCGTGATCCCATTCCGGTTACGGTCTGACCTATCACCCCGAACAGTGTATGCTTTGACTTTTCGCCGTGACATTCAAAAATATCCAGATTCCTCAGCGTAATGGCATCGAGAACCATGAAATCCTTTGTCTCGAAATAGGTGATCTCGGAAATATGTCCCACGCCGGCGCGCTGTGTCTCCTGAGCGTATTTCAGGCACGCGCTCGCCGCGCCGACAGCCTCCGAATGCCCGTCCAAGCCGAAAGCCGACAACGCACCGACCGCGAAGTGCCGTTTTAGAGCTTCCTCACCAGCCTTGGAATCAAACTGATCTTCGGGACGCTCAGTTAAGGTGATATCCGTGCGCTCTACAACAGATCCTCGGCCTTGCTCGACGAGGTTGGCATCATTATCCTCGCTCCCCAAAGTGGCGATGATCTGGCTCTCGAGGGAGGCTGGAACGAGCAGTTCGCGAGGCGCAAACGCGGCCAATTCCTCGCAGATCCTCTGCAAAGCACCGTTTCCGGTATGCTCAGTCGCGGTGAAATGCCCGGATGACGTTTCGAGAAAGGCAATCCCATATGTCTCGCCTCGGCCCGCGACCGCTGCGAGATAGACAGATTCCTTGGATTCGACCAACTGCGGATCGACCGCGGTACCAGGCGTTATCACTCG
>JAGOWF010000229.1 GCA_018060305.1 Pyrinomonadaceae bacterium | reverse complement strand
TGGTTGAGATAACCGTTCAGGCCGATGACCGAGTGTGCGTCGATCAGGCCCGGCGTGACGACCTTTGCGGTGATGACACGATAGCCGGTCGGTATCGTGACCTCGCCGGCCTTGCCGACGGCGGTGATCTTGCCCGCGCTGATCAGAACGACACCGTTCATGATCGGGTCGCCATTCATTGTCCACACAGTCTCGCCTTTGACAGCGATCTGGGCGGACGCAGTGAATAGTGAACAGTGAATAGTGAATAGTGCCAGAGCGAAGAACGAGAGTCGCATGATGGTTCCTGAATTGTTCGTTATTAGTTTTTCGTTGTTCACTGATTTCCTCCGTCACCGTCAAAGCAGTGAATGTCGCTTGTCATGTCGCTGTCGTCGGTCGCGCCTTTGCCGCCGACGGCGTAGATGTAGTCTTTTGGATCCGCGCGGTCAAAGACCTTTTTGCCCTCTACATATGTCTGCAACACGTGCGTATAAACGCTCAACGGGTCGCCCGAGAGGACGATCAGGTCGGCGTCCTTGCCGGCCTCCAGCGAGCCGACTCGGTTGTCCAGGTCGAGCATCTTGGCGTTTGCCATGGTCAGAGCGTAGAGTGCGCCGTCACGCGACATCCCTGCCCGCACGGCGAGGCCCGCAGAGCGCAGCAGCCAACGCGAATCAGTAATTCCATCGTCGGTATGAAATCCGACGAGGACGCCGGCCTTTTCCAGCTCGACGCCATTCCGAAAATCGATGTCCACGGTCTCGAGCTTGCCGCCGGGCGAGTCGATAAAGATGATCGACGCCGGTGCCTTTGCGTCGGCAATCTCCTTTGCAACTTTCCAGGCTTCGCTCACGTGCTGCAGGACGATGCGGAATCCAAACTCCTTCGAGAGCCGTAACGCCGTCATAATGTCGTCGTGACGATGTGTGTGAAAATGGACGGTCCGCTTGCGCTCCAAAACCTCAACCAGTGCTTCCATCGCGAGATCTCGAGGCGGCAGCTTGGTCTTGTCGCCTGCGGCCTTTGCCACCTTATCGCGATAGTCCTGAGCCTTGATGAACTGCTCGCGAACCAGAGCGGCTGATTTGGCACGCGTTCCGGGAAAGGCTCCGCCGCCCGCACGGATCGAGTTAGTTCCATTGGCAAACTTGATACCGCCCATATATTTGCCGGCCGCGTCGAGAATGAACAGGTCGTCGATCTTGACCGCGTTGTCGCGAAGCTTGAGATACAGCGTCTGGCCGCTGTCGAGATGGCCCGAGCCGGGCATGACATTAACGCTGGTGAGGCCGCCAGCCTGTGCCCTTTGAATGCTCGATGCGCGCACGTTAACGCTGTCGAGGATTCGCACATCGGGCTGGATCGGTGACGACGCGTCGCCACCCGCGGGGCCGCCGATGTGACTGTGCGTATCGACGATCCCCGGCATGATTACCTTGCCCTTGCAGTCGATGATCGTTACGTCCGACGATAGCCGAACGGTCCGTGCGTCGCCGACGGCAGTGATCTTGCCGTTTTGGATCAGGACAATGCCCTGTTCGATAGGCGGGCCGACGATGGGGATGACACGGGCGTTGACAAAGGCAACCGGTTTTTCCTGCGCTGCCGCCGTGATCGACAGCAGGCACGCCGCCAGAAAGCCCAAAATAACTCTCTTCATTTAGCAACTCCTTTAATTTGATCGGATCAGAAGGTTTGTATGAAATAAGGTGCTATGAAACGGCGGCAGTGTCAACTGACTCAAATAAAAAGTAGCCAATAGCTTTTAGCCATCAGCTAATAGCTGCTAATTGCACCCTCGCATCGTCATCGCCGACTAGCTCGGCCAGCTCGATGGCGTGGCGGCGGGCGTTTGGTTGGAAAGTGCGCACGGTATCGACAAATTCGTCTCGGGCGTTGGCGGCGTGAAAGGTAAGTTTCTCACGGGTATTTCGCGCCAGGCAGCGTTCATGAGTGTCCGTAAGTTCGGCTGTGGGCGTCACGGCTGCCTCAGCAAGTCCGGCATAGCGGTAAAAGACCTCGCGAAACTCGAAAACCGCCGCCATCGGTTCTCCATCGAACGCGCTCCGTTCGATCTCTGCTGCTATGCGTTCTATCCGCAGCCGACGGGCGTCCTCGCGCATCTCATCGCTTGGAAAAATGAGCCGAAACAGGAGCATAACGGCGAAAACAGGCCAGAACAATGACCAGGCGAAAAGTTTGGCAACTGTCGGCCGCCGTCGCGTTACAAGATACATCGCCACGGGAAACCCACATGCAAAATACAACACCGCTGCGACCGAAGGGCTCATAAACGCGTCTCTTGAATAGGATTCTATCGCTGTTTCAAAATATTCGGAACAACCCGGCCGGTGCTTTCGTAATCTAATCGGTTACAAACGCATTCTTACGTTCATTTCATACCGATTTTCATCAAGGGGAACGTACATGACAGAAAAGGCAAAAATAAAGGTCATTAAGCGGTCCGAGCCGCGGCCTACAAAACGCAAGGCACGCGTCAAATCAACGCGTCAGACTGCCCGTGACCTCGCATCGACCGTCACCGACTGGGTGACCGACCTAAAGGAACGCAAAAGCGAAGAAACTCGCGCTGCACTCGACCTGCTGTTTACCGGCAACCATCCGGTCCGGGATTCATAAGCAATTATTCATCTTGACGTCGTTATGAGAGGTTGCCTGAAAAGTCGTTCTTTCGCGGCAGAGCCGCAAAAAGATAGTAGCCAGACGTGAACCGTCTGGAACGATTACCTCCAAACCATCTCGCCCTGAAGGGGCGAAAGGTCAATGTTTACGGGTGTCTGCCGCACCTTCAGTGCGGAAATCATCGTTCGCAGCTTTCCAGACGTTTCACGTCTGGCTACCGTCTTTCGCGGCTCCCGCCGCGAAAGAACGACAGTTGTCCCCTTCGGAGACGAACACCACAGTTTTAGGACACCCCCCGCTCTTTGGGTGAGCCTTTGAGGTTGCCAGCCATTCGCTTTCATTGCTATCCTTAACCGATTCATCTGGCGGGGATTATGCAGGGCAAGGTCGTGATCGTTACGGGGGCGAGCAGCGGTATTGGGCGTGCTGCGGCGGCGTTGTTTGCCAAGAGCGGCGCGACGGTGGTTGCCGTTGGGCGCAACGAGAAGGAACTGAAGCTGCTCGTCGCGGAGGCGAAGGACGCCGAGGGGACGATAAGGGCGCATCTGGCGGACGTGCGCGAAGATTCTAATCTCGAACGCATCGTCGCCGATTGCATACAAAAGCATAAGCGGATCGACGTGCTGGTAAATTCCGCCGGCATTATCAAGAATGGCACGCTCGAAAACACGACTCTCGATGAATGGGACCGGATGATGAACATCAACCTGCGATCTGTCTTTATGCTCGCGCAGCGGTGTTTGCCGCATTTGATCGCGTCGAAAGGGAATATCGTCAACGTATCTAGCGTCGCCGGCACTCGCGCTTTCCCGAATGTTTTTGCATACTGCGTTTCAAAGGCAGCCGTCGATCAATTTACACGCTGCGCGGCGTTGGAACTCGGCCCTAAGGGGGTTCGCGTGAACGCGGTCAATCCGGGCGTCGTCGTGACCAATCTCCACAAACGGGGCGGAATGGAGGAGCAGGCGTATAAAGCCTTTCTCGAACATTCGACCGAGACGCACCCGATAGGCCGTGTCGGAAAACCGGATGAGGTGGCGGAGCTTATCTGCTATCTGGCGTCTGACAAGGCAGGATGGATCACCGGAGCGACCTACGCCATCGACGGCGGGCGAGCCGAAACCTGTGCGAGATAGAGCGATATGAGAGTGCAGATGCTGCCCAGCACTATCGAGCCTGACGGACGAGCCTCCTTGCGTCAGCATCTGCCAACGCTCGTGATCGACGACCGCGTCGCGATAGACGCGGGCTGCCTGGCTTTGTCGTGTTCGGACGAGCAGCGGTCAGACGTCCGCGATATCGTTCTCACACATGTGCATCTGGACCACATAGCGGGACTGCCGCTGTTTATCGACGACTTGTTTGCCACTCTCGATCGGCCGGTGCGGATCCACGCGACCCGCGAGATGATCGACATTCTCGAACGCGACATCTTTAACTGGTCGATATATCCGCGATTTTCGGAGCTGCGTAACAGCAACGGCCCGGTAATCGAATACCACGAATTTTCGCACGGCGACACCTTTGATGCCGGTCATCTTACCGTCGAGAGCATTGCAGTAAACCACAAGGTCGGTGCGAGTGGTTACATCGTATCGAACGGGACTTCGTCAATAGCGATCACGGGGGACACGGCCGAAACGGAGGCGATCTGGCAGAGATGCAATGTTGCGGAGAGCCTGGCGGCGGTCTTTGTTGAATGCGCATTTCCGGACGAACTGAGCGACCTCGCTGCCGTCTCGTGCCACCTCACTCCGCGTCGGCTGAAAACGGAACTTGAGAAACTGACCGACCGCACCGTCCCCGTTTACATTATCAACATCAAGTCGATGTATCGCTCTCAGGTCGTGGATCAGATCGCGGAATTGGGGATCGATCAGGTAGAGATACTCGAGGTCGGCAGGACGTATGCGTTCTAGCGTTTCGCGGCTTTATCTCGCAGGAAATTGATCGCCTCAAAAGCCGATTCGCGATATTCGCCCGGAAAGTCGTATAAGGTGACTCGGCCGTTGCTCAAGACTGCTTCGATACGATATGTCCGATCTTCGCGCTCGCGGCCCGGCATGATCTCGGCGCGAAACGTGACGCGCATCTCGGGCCGTGCCCAGACGCTCGCTTCATTTGTGAAAAGACTGTTCGGCTCGGCCATTACTCGTTTGGGTCGGGAT
>JAGOWF010000228.1 GCA_018060305.1 Pyrinomonadaceae bacterium | reverse complement strand
CCGCTGTGGCTGGGTTATCCAAGCGTAACCCTGCTGGGAGCAACGATGGCACTTGGTCACATAGTTCTGGGGTTTTGGCTCGCTGTCAAGGGTTTTGAAACATGGCCTCCTGCGGCCTGATGCGGAAGAATGCATCAAATGATACTCCAGAAACAATCCGATCCTTCATGCTGCTCGCTACGTCGCAGTATCGCAAATCCGAAAACCCTCAAAATACCGATGCCTTGGCTTTCCTATTTGTGGGGACGGCCGGGGCGCGGTTGGTAGGTGATGGGGACGCGGAATTTTAGTTCCAGGATCAGCACGCCGTGCTCGACGCGGGCGGTCGGGAAGCGGACGGTGCCCGTTATCCTCATGTAGTACTTTTTCGTAAATCGCCAGGCGTGGATGATCCAGTTGTCGAATCTGCCTTTTTTATTCACCTTAAGAGCATTTACCGTCTCGGGCGGGGCCGGGCGGATGCCGATCGCTCTCCGTTGCAGGTCAACAAGCAGCACCACTGCCTCGGGACGCCCCAACGCCTGGTAGCCCTTTCGGTTAAGCAGAAGATCGCCGCGCTCGTTCAGCGACGCATATATCTTGTCGCGACAGGATTCTCGCACAGGCGCCTCGGTAAACTCGACCCAGTTCCATTCCGGATTTATCATTTTGTGATCTCCAATTCTTTCAAAAGACTATACCATATAACATTTGCCGTGTCAAGTGTGCAACAAATGGTTTGAAGTTGGTCGGTCAAGGCCTTCTGCGCACTCTGCGTCTTCACTCGGCGCCCCCTGCGTGGAAGAACCAGGCAAAGATTCCACGCTGAGGCGTTCGCTGAGATCGGAAGAAGATCACTCTCTTCAAACCGACGGGTTTCCACATATGGAAAATGCCGATCTGCATCGTCCCGGCCAAAGCATCGTCATGCATCGTCACGGACATTTCGCCCGTATGATGGGCAAAATTATCGATACAATTGACTATTTTTGTCGATACAGACGGGTATGTTTGTCGATACAGAATCGCCGCTAATCGACGAAATCGATCTTGATCTTGTGCGGGATGATGCCGGCTTTGTGGCCTTCGGCGAGGAGGCGTTTGACGGCTTCGCGGCCGCGTTCACCGTAATCGAGCGTTAGGTCGTTGACCCACATCGCTACAAAGCGGTCGGCCAGTTCGGGCTGCATATCGCGGGCAAACTGCATAGCGTAGGCGAGCGCGTCTTCGCGGTTTTCCATCGAATAAACTATGGATTCGCGCAGGTGTTTTGACACCTGCTGCATCAGCTCTTTGCCGAGATCGCGGCGGATGACGTTGCCGCCCATGGGCAGTGGAAGCCCCGTTTTATCGTGCCACCATTCGCCGAGGTCAAGGACCTTGTCGAGCCCAAGCTGATTGTAGAAAAGCTGCCCTTCGTGGATGAGCAGGCCCGCGTCAACGATGCCGCCCTGCACGGCGTCGATGATCTCGTCAAACGGCACCACGATGTGCTGAAAATCCTTGTTATAGATCCGCAGGGCGAGATATGCGCTCGTCAGTTCGCCCGGCACAGCGATCTTCATCTGACCGATCTCACCGGCGTCGCGCGGCTCTTTAGAAACCACGATAGGCCCGTATTTATCGCCTATCGAGGCACCGTGCGGCAGCAGCGCATATTTATCGGCGACATAAGCATAGGCGTGGAATGAGATCGCCGTTACGTCAAAAACGCCGTTTCGGGCGTCTTCGTTGAGCGATTGGATCTCCTTGAGCGTGTGCTCAAATTTCAGCCCGTCTGTCGCGAGCTTGCCCGTCGCAAGCCCGTAGAACATAAACGCATCGTCCGAATCGGGCGAGTGCGCTACGGTAATTGTTTGGATGCCGGGAGCGTCGGTCGTGGTCATACTTCAAGTCGCAGAAACAAACACATTTGTGTCGTAAAGAAGGTATATTCTACCGTTTTCAGCGTGTTTGGCAAACAATGAGCGTAACTCTGCATTCATCGTCAAAAACGCCTCATCATCCTCGGCCGGCATGTATGATGACGACAGCATTCGGCCCCTTAGGCCTTCCAGATCGAAGGCCTGAATGTTAGCGAACGTAGCCGTAAGATACTCGCCGCCGAAGAATTCGTTAAGCCGCAGCGCATCGACATTCTCATGCCGCACCTTTGAGTAGTCGGTAGCGTGTTTTAGCAGGAAGGCCTCGTATTCGATCAGGAATGGCGTCGTATCAAGTTGACGTTCGTTCCAGATCAGGACGATCCGGCCGCCGGGCCTGAGTATCCTTAGCCATTCTCGCCGCGTCGGCTCAGGATCGAACCAGTGGAATGCCTGCGCCGCAACAACGAGATCGACCGATGCATTCGGCAGCGTCGTCGCATCGGAAGTGCCATCGATGAGCTTAAATGCTGGAAAATCACTTAGCTGTTCTCTGGCCGCCGTACGCATCGCGGCATTTGGCTCGATACCGTAAACAGTATTGCCATTCGCAAGGAAGAGCCGCGACGAGATGCCCGTCCCGCATCCGACATCGGCGATCACCGATCCGGGCGCCAGGCCGGCATGCTCGGCCAGATAAGACAGGACTTCCCGCGGGTAGCCGGGCCGATATTTAACGTAGTTCGCGACGCGGTTGCTGAATCGTTCGACGGTTTCCATCGTTGTAACAAACTGGCCGCCCGCTTACGCAGGCGGTTCTGAGACCTCTTCGCCCGTCCATTGCGACTTTTTCGAATGCGGAATATCAAATTGATCGAGAATGCGAAAGCACAGATGTTCGACCAATTCGTCGATCGTCTGCGGCCGGTGATAAAAGCCCGGACTGGCCGGCAATATACGAGCGCCGGCACGGCTTAGCCGAAGCATATTTTCGAGATGAATTGCGTTGTAAGGCGTTTCGCGCGGCACGACGAGCAGCTTGCGGCCTTCCTTAAGGCAAACGTCGGCCGCCCGATGGATGAGGTTTGTGCCCGCACCTGATGCGATAGCTCCAAGTGTTGCCATCGAGCATGGCACGATCAGCATTCCCGCCTGCTTGTTTGAGCCTGACGATGGTTTAGCGGCCAGATTATCGAGTCGCCACAATCTGATCAGCTTTGAATCGCGGCCGATTCCGAGCCATTCGTTGATCCGCGCGGTGTCGGCGTCCTGCAAGTTCACGCCCATCTCGACCCGCGCAACGGTCGCCGCGGTCGATGACAGTATCAGGTTGATCGTCTCGACGGCTCCGCTCGCGGCAAGCAGCTGCAGCGTTCGATGCGCATAGATACTGCCGGATGCCCCTGTGATTGCAAAGGTGATGTCCATCTAAGGGTCGATCAATACCAGCAGCCGGTCGGCCCACTCAGAGCGCGTATTGCGCAATATCTCGTATTGCACCTGTGCCATATCACGGTTGCCGAGTTTGAGATACGCGCGGCCGAGGTTGTAGCGGGCTTTCTCGAGGTCGGGATTGTAGCCAAGCGCATTATTGAATGCCTCGACGCTCTCCTCGGCCTTGCCCGCCTCGAGGTTACTCTCGCCGAGAGCGTTGTAGGTCTTTGCGTCCGGCCGATACGCCTTTAGCTGTTCAAAATAGTCTATGGATTCCGCGTAGCGCCGCTGTTTGAAAAGGGCCAGGCCGAGCTTTTCAATAGAATTCGCGTGATCCGGCCGGAGGGCGATCGCACGGCGATAGGCAAGGATCTCTTCGTCGGTGCGATTGAGTTTGCCGAGTGTCATACCCAATGCATACTGCGTTTCAGCATTGCCCTCATCGAGCCTGACGGCCTGTCGATAGGCGTCTGCGGCCTCTTTGAATTGCCCGAGCGCGTAGCTCGATGCACCGATATTCATTTGCGCTTCGGCCCATTCGGGACGCAATTTGGCGGCCTGCTTTGTCGCTCGCAAGGAGTCTTGATGACGCCCAAGGACACCGTAGCAGTATCCGGCCTGATACCATGCCTCGGCGTAGTTTGGATCGATCTCGACCGCTCTTTCAAAGTAGCCGGCCGCACGGTTATAGTCGTCGCGAGACAATTGAGCAAGACCCTGAGAATAAAGCCGTTCGGCGGCGGAGCGTTTGTTCTTCTGCGTTTCAGCGGCCAGTGACGAAAAGCTCTGCACATCGCTGATGCGTAGCTGAAGGATGCGTTCGGCGGGCACGGCAAAGTTGAGATTTTGTCCCTCAGCCGCCTGCAGCGACGCCACGCCGATCACCTGGCCGCCCATATTGACCACCGGCGAGCCGGACGATCCGGGCGAGATAGAAGCGGTTATCTGGATGATCTTGCCGTAGCCCGATATCTCGCGGACCGCCGAGACGATACCGTTGGAGACCGAGCCTTCAAGGCCGTAGGGATTGCCGATAACGACTATCGATTCGCCCTCCTGCGGCACGGCCCGCACGATCGGCAGCGGCACGGCCAGCGCAGCCGGCACCTCGACCTTCAGCAGGGCGAGGTCGCCTTCTCCATCGACGGCGATGACGCCGCGAACCGGAAACTTCTTACCATCCAGCAGATGGACCTCGGCACGCGACGAGCGTTCGATCACGTGGCGGTTTGTAATAATTCGATCGGGCGCGATAAAAAAGCCACTGCCGCGCGAGACAGTGTTGCCCTGCGGATCAAACGTCTCGATGGCGACCGCTGACGGCTTGATGCGCTTTACAAGTTCCGGGAGGAAATCTTGCGCAGAGATCGTGCCCACGAAAAACACGAACGGCACAAAAAACAAGATCAGACCTCTGACAGAAAGCCTTAGCATCAATAGGCAAATTATATGTTCTTTCACGCCGCAACCCAAGTTTTTGACGGGAGCGCAGCCAGAAAACCATTTGAGCTCACGCGTGCGT
>JAGOWF010000227.1 GCA_018060305.1 Pyrinomonadaceae bacterium | reverse complement strand
AATCCCTGACCGTGGGTTGTCACCCACGGCTAAATTCACTTGATCGCTACGCGATCTCAATCTTCGCGGCGACCTGTTCCATTTTTTCGCGAAATCGTTCGCGGGTCCGCAAATTCTGAAACGACACTATTCCCTCGGCGATGTCATCGGCGTTGACCGTACATATCCACGGAACGCCGATGGTATTTGCATATTTCCACTGCTTGTCTTCCTTGTCAGCCTGCGGATAAAGCGTTACGCGAAGGCCGCCCGCACGGAGTCGTTTGGCGAGTTTCAGCGAATCCGCAACAGTTTCCTCACTCCAGATCGTCACCAACACATCTGCGGGTGTCGAATCAGCGATCTCAGGCGGAAACATCCCGCGCTCCTCCATTACGACCAATATCCGCTCAAGCCCCAACGAAAACCCGCACGCCGGTATCTGCTCCTTCCCAAACATCCCGATCAACCCGTCATACCGCCCGCCACCACCGAGGCTCAGCGTGAAGTCTTCATCATCGAGACCGATTTCAAGGATCGCTCCTGTGTAATACGATAATCCGCGAGCTAGAGTCGGGTATAATGTCATCTTTTCGCGCGCAGATGTTTCTTTCGTAAGTTGTAGAATCGTCCTGATTGCTGAGAGCCCGGCAATTCCGGCTTCGTTTTCCCCAATGAACGTCTTGAGACTTTCAAGCAGAGCATTATTCAACGCATCACGACGATTGAATTCGCTTTCTACTGAATCCGTGGAACCGTCATAGACATCACTCACGGGACACATGGCTTCTAAAAAATTGCCGACGTGTTGAATGGACTCTTCCGAAATTATTCCCTTGCTCCGGAGTTCGCCTAAAACTCCCGCATGCCCGATCTTATCCAACTTATCAATCGAAACAAGCACCTGGGCGTGAATTTCAGCGGAAATTCCACAAACTTCCAAGGCACCGAACAATAATTCGCGATGATTCACTAGGATTGAAAATCTATTGAATCCTAATCTCCTAAGAATTTCGGCGAAGGCAGCGCATAATTCGGCCTCGACCAACATCGACTCCGATCCGATGCAGTCAACATCACACTGATAAAACTCTCGAAACCTACCTCGCGCGGGCCGGTCGGCGCGCCACACCGGCTGTATCTGATAGCGTTTGAAGAACTTAGGTAGGTCGTTCTTATGCTGTGCCACGACACGAGCCAAGGGCACCGTGAGATCATACCGAAGCGCTAAATCTGACAAATCCGCATTCCGCGATCCGCGATCGGCAATCGCTTCGTCGAGTTTTTCCCCGCGTTTCAGAATCTTAAATATGAGCTGATTCCCTTCCACACCATACTTGCCCATCAGCGTTTCGATGTTCTCGACGGCGGGTGTTTCGAGGGGCTCAAAGCCGTAGCTCTCGTAAACCTGCTTGATCACGCCGATGACGTAGTCGCGTTTGCGCACGTCTGACGGCAGAAAATCGCGCATACCGCGGGCTGGGTTGGTACTCGCCATAAAAAGCTATTTTAGCCACGAATTACACGAATTACACAAATAGTAGATCGAGACTGCTTCTTCGATTCGTGCAATTCGCGTAATTCGCCGCTAAACGTATTTTGCTTTTAGCTCGACATAGTTTCGCCACGAACGGTCGAGACTTGCGACTTCGTCGTCGGTCAACGCGCGCTTGACGCGGCCGGGCGAACCGATAACGAGCGATCTTGGCGGAATGACGGTGCCGGGCGTGAGCAAGCTTCCCGCGCCGACCAGCGACTGCGCTCCAACACGAACGCCGTCCATCAGGATGGCTCCAATGCCGATCAGGCTGCCGCGCTCGACGTGACAGCCGTGCAAAACGACGCGATGGCCGACGGTGACCTCTTCCTCGATGACCGTCGGATGTGTATTTGAGCTAACGTGGATCACGGTCATGTCCTGTATGTTCGTCCGGGCTCCGATGCGGATGTAATTCACATCACCGCGCACGACCGCCCCAAACCAAACGCTTGCATCCTCACCGATCTCGATATCGCCGATGACCATCGCATCATCCGCGATAAATGCGGTTGCGTGAATTCTGGGCGAAAGGCTTTTGAAATCCCGTATCAATTTTGATCTCAGTGACTAATCCGAATTTCCACCCGCGATGACGGTTTGACTTATTTCAACGATCTCAAATGACTCGAATAGTTTTTCGATCACTTCAAGGTTTGCTTCAAATAGCAGCAGAAGTCGAGAGTTGGCCAGATTGCCCGTCTTGACGAGTAACAGTCTCCCGGGCCTGCCGGACAAGAGTTTTAGTGCCGTGAAATCAGCATCTTTGCTGACAACTATCCTATCGTTCGCATCTGCAAATTCCGCAATAAAATGGTCGCTGCTTCTGTTCTTTTCCGGCAGGTCAAGAGTGTGAATCGAATCATGGCCGTGATCGCAGAGGGTTTTGCTGAGCCTCGCGGGGAGTTGTGCATCGATAATGAATCTCATCAAGCGGCCAATACCTGGGTCACACTGTTTACTCGGGTAAGCTTTGCAGCAAAGAAGAGGGACGCAAGTATGTCTTTTTCTTCGAGATCCGGATAATCCGCTAATATCTCTTCCTTTGTCATGCCGCCGCTGAGCAGTTCGAGCAGCATCTCGACCGGATATCGCAGGTTACGGATAGTTGGCTTGCCAAAGCATATATCCGGATTCATCGTAATGCGTTTTAACAGGTCTTCGTTATCCATACTGCAAAACTATCACAAAATCGCAAAGATTATATCGACAACTTTTTCCTGATCGAACCAAGTATTTGCTCAAGCTCTTGTATCCTCAGCAGTTTAGCGGCAATAAGGAACGTGACACCTGCGAGTGCGATCGGCACGAATACTTCGATCAACCTTGTGGAAAGTATTTTGGCTCCGAGATATCCGGCGAGAACGCGATAACTGAGGTAAGCGACCGCCGACATCGCTGCCGAGGCTATCACGATCCGCACAAACGCCGACATCAGATCGCGGCCGTTGAGCCGCTTGATCTTGCGCCGCATAAAAAATGCGAGCACGACAAGTGTCACTATCGAAACGACCGACGTAGCCAACGCGACACCGACGTGGCCAAAACCGTTTGGCCTTTCGGGCGAAACGCCGACGGTCGAGAGCAGTTGCATCATCCCAAAGCTCGTCGGCACATGGACCAGGATCGACGCCAGGCTAAGATACATCGGCGTTTTAGCATCATCGAGGGCGTAAAACGCGGGCGAAAGCACTTTGATCGCCGCGTAACCGGCTAGCCCTATCGAATACGCCGTCAATGCCCACGCGGTCATGTTCGTATCAAATGCCGTAAATTCGCCCCGTTGATAGATGAGCGAGATTATCGGCTCGCCCAGGACAATAAGGCCGCACGCCGATGGAATCGCGAGTAAAAACACGAGCTTTATCGCGTCCGACAGCGTCGAGCGGAATTTGAGAATGTTCTCTTCCGACGCAAGCCGCGACAGCGTCGGTATCGCAGCCGTGCCGATGGCGACGCCAAAGACACCAATGGGAAACTGCATCAGCCTGAACGCATAGCTCAACCACGAAGCACCGCCGTCGATGCCCGACGCCACGACAGTATCGACCAGCACTTTGATTTGAATGGCTCCCGTTCCGATGATCGCCGGTGCCATCAGCCGCATCACACGGCGCACGCCCGGATCGGTAAAACTCAGCGCGAACGAAAAGCGAAAGCCGACCTTAAACAACGATGGGACTTGTATCAGAAGCTGCGCCGCGCCGCCGAGCAGCGTGCCTATCGACATGCCGATGATCGCCCATTGCGCGGCATCGGACGGGATCGTTATCTTATCGACCGAACGCTCCCACGCGCCACCGCTCAGCCAGAAGGCGAGGCCTAGCCCGAACACGACCGACACGACGTTGAATGCCGTCGATGCCGACGCCGGTATGCCGAAACGCCCTTTGGTATTCAACACGCCCATCGCCAACGCCGCGAGTGCGACGAGCAGGATGAACGGAAACATTATCTGCATCAGCGTGGTCGCCAATGCCGCCTTTTCGGCCGGGTAATAGTGGTTCGGGTCGCCGAGGTAGTTGTATGTGATCAGCTTGACGAACAGCGGCGACAGCAGAACGCCCGCGATGCAGATGACGCTCAGCACGACCGCGAGGCCGTTGAATATCAGGCTCGCCAGCCGCCAGGCTTCCTTTTCGCTGTTCTTGAGCTGATAGTCGGTAAAGACCTTGACGAACGCCGCTGACAACGCGCCCTCGGCAAACAGGTCGCGGAGCAAATTCGGTATCCGAAAGCCGACAATAAACGCGTCATACAGAAAACCGGCCCCAAAATAGCGCGCGAATATCGTCTCGCGCACCAGCCCCAGCACACGCGAAAACATCACCGCGATCGAGACAATTCCCGCCGACCGCGCAACGCTCTGCTGCCTGGGCGGCTCAGCCTCGACGATCTCTTCCGCCGTCGGCCCGGTCAGTTCTTCTGGTTCTTCCGCAACCGCGTCAACATTCTGAAGGTCGCTCATTCGGCGTGAATTATCTCACAAATACCCGAATACAGGCATCCGTGCCCGCGCTGTCGGAACGCGGACACCTCTGCCCGCGTGTGCTTCCGTCGGAACGCGGGCACCTTGCCCGCTCGTATCGCCTGGCAGCCTTCAGTTAGATCGCCGTTGCATTATTGCCGCTGCATTATTGCCGCTGCATTATTGCCGCTGCATTATTGCCGCTGCCTTATTGCCGCTGCCTCATTGCCGTTGCCTTATTGCCGTTGCCTTCAGGCAACGGTTGGCCGGGACAATGGAATCGGGCTTTAGCCCAACCCGTCGGTTGGGCTAAAG